>NZ_BAEB01000020.1:0-34628 GCF_000241225.1 Acinetobacter sp. NBRC 100985
GTCGTCGAGTGTTTTTTTGTGGGAAATTTTTTTAGCGGAGCGACAGAGTTTTGCTATAGTAGCTGGATTGTTTAAATAAAAGACTGGGAAATATTATGTCAACTTCTCCACGCATTGGGATCTTGGGTGCAGGCGGACGCATGGGGCGTATTTTGATTCAAGCCGTACAACAGGCGGGTTATCAGCTTGCGGCAGCAGTTGAGCGTCCTGAAAGCAGCTTGGTGGGTGCAGATGCAGGGGAACTTGCAGGCATTGGCAACATCGGTGTCAAGATCGTGGGAAGTTTGAGTGAAGTCTTGAAAGACTGTGATGTGGTGATTGATTTTACTGCACCTGTTGCAACTGAACAGCACTTAAAGTTATGCCGTGAAGCGGGTGTGGCCATGGTGATTGGCACCACAGGGATGTCGGATGAGCAAAAAGCATTCCTTGATGAAACAGCAACACAGACACCTGTGGTGTACGCTGCCAATTATTCAGTTGGAGTGAACGTTTCGATCAAATTGTTGGAACTCGCAGCGAAAGTATTTGGCGATACAGTTGATATTGAAATCATTGAAGCACATCATCGCCATAAAGTAGATGCTCCATCTGGTACGGCATTCATGATGGGTGAAGCGATTGCAGATACACTTGGTCGCAATTTGAAAGAAGTCGCTGTATATGGTCGTGAAGGTTATACAGGGCCTCGTGACCGTCAAACCATTGGTTTTGAAACGATTCGTGGTGGTGACATCGTAGGTGAACATACCGTGATGTTTATTGGTGAAGGCGAGCGCGTTGAAGTGACACATAAAGCGACGAATCGTATGAACTTCGCTGCGGGTGCAGTGCGCGCAGCAGCATGGGTGGTCGGACGTGAAGCTCGTAAATACGATATGAAAGATGTTTTAGGCTTTAACGATATTCAAGTATAAAAAGTTCCTTTTTTGCACTATAAAAAGAGCTTGTCGAGCTTTTTACTGGATCGTTCTAAGTGAAAACAAGCTCTCTTCATCATTAAAACAATCGAGCATGACATGAATAAAAAGCATATTGTTCTTGCTACGCTGCTCAGTCTGACGAGCTTTGTCGTAACTGCTGCCGAAGCCCCAAAACTGAGTTTACATCGTAATAATATTAAGGTTTGGACGTACCAGACTGAAAATAATCCCGTTTTTCAATATAAAGCAGAAACCACATTTGATGTGCCATTAGAGCGTGCAGTTGCTGTGGTTCTTGATGTTGAACGGACACCACAATGGGTGCCTTATGTTGGGAAAGCACAGCTGCTTTCTCGAGATGAGAAGAAAGGTGAGTTTACACTTTATATGGTGCTTGATTTTCCATTTCCTCTGAAAGATCGTGATGTCGTGATTAAGGGGAAAATGACTAAGAATGCCGATGGCAGTATTAGTATTAAAAATAATGCTGTGCAAAATAATTATCCTGAACAGCCTGATATTATCCGTTTAACCAAATATGCGGGGGATTGGACATTCCAAAAACTTGCCAATAATAAAGTCAAGGTGACAACCACAGGTTATGCTGATCCTGCAGGCGCGATTCCTTTGAGTTTTGTGAATATGTTTGTGCAACAGCAACCCTATCAAATGCTGATGAAGATGAAGAAAGAAATTTATAATCCATTGTATGCGCAACCGAAGTTGCCCGATGTTTTAAAATAAAAAAATGCCTGATTCAAATCAGGCATTTTTTTCAGTTAAATTTGAGGGCATTGCTGATAATCAGTACTTTCTTGTTGAGATAATTTAATCTGAATAAAAACTAGGATTAAGCCGATCCCTGCGAGTAAAGCACCAATCATCGACACTGCGGCATAACTTAGCCCGAGGCTGAGTACCGCTCCACCCGCTGCTGCACCAATCGCATTGCCCAAGTTAAACGCACCAATATTCACGGAAGAAGCAAGGCCAGAGGCTTCGTGTGCCACCGACATCACGCGCATCTGTAATGGTGGTACGATGGCAAAGGCAGCTGCGCCCCAGATTACTAAAGCAAGGGCTGCACCTACTTGTGTTTGAGCAAGGATTGGGAAAATGAGCATCAATCCGATTAATAACCCTAAGAAACCAATTAAAGTTTTATTGATAGAAAGGTCTGCAAACTTGCCACCGAAATGGTTACCAATTGAGAAACCAATCCCGATGAGCACGAGCATCATGGTAATAAAGGTCGGCGAAGCATGCGTAAATTCAACCAAACTTGGTGCGATATAGGTGTAAAGCGTAAACATTGCCGATGCACCAAACACCGTCGTAAGTAATGCCAAGATCACAGGTAGACGAGTAAGCACGCGAAGTTCCATTTTTACATTCGGTTTTTGGCCTACAGAGCCAACAGGAAGTGCTTTCCACAGTGCGAACATGGTAATCACACCGAGTGCTGAGATAGCAAGGAAAGACATTCGCCAGCCAATGTTTTGCCCGACCCAAGTTGCCAAAGGCACTCCACCAATATTGGCAATCGTAAGCCCCATAAACATCATCGCGACGGCACTGGCTTGTTTATTGGCAGGAACGACACTAGCAGCAACAACTGAACCAATCCCAAAGAATGCACCATGATTGAGGCTAGTGATCAATCTAGCCCCCATTAAGCTCATGTAGTTGGGTGAGAAGGCAGCAATCAAGTTCCCGATGGTAAAAATAGCCATCAATAGAATCAGCGCATTACGACGCGCAAAACTACCAAACCATAGGGTCATGATGGGAGCACCCATCATTACCCCTAAAGCATATCCCGTGATCAACATCCCAGCACTAGGAATTGAAACACCGAGATCATTGGCAATGTTCGGTAATAAACCCATAGGTGAAAATTCAGTAGTTCCAATTGCAAACGCACCAATAGCTAATGCGAGCAAAGGAAGATTGATGCGTTGCTTCATATTTATTTGTCCCATACTGGTGCAAGTTCAGGAGGGTCAATTTCACGACCATTACGTTCTAATTGAGCAATCATTTGCATTTCTTCAGCACTCAGTTTTAAGTCTTGTGCCTTTAAGTTGCTGATTAGATTCTCACGTTTAGTGGATGAGGGGATCACGGCATAACCTTGTTGTAAGGCCCATGCTAAAGCGACTTGTGCGCTTGTCGCTTGGTGCTGTGCTGCGATTTCCAGTAGGGTTGGATCATTGAGTACCTTGCCATAAGCAAGGGTCATATAGGACGTTACATCAATATTTTGTTCCCGTAGATAATCGACTAAATGCTGGTTCTGCAAATAGGGACTCAGCTCAATTTGATTGGTTGCGATATGTTCAACACCAATGCTATCAATCGCTTGTTGGGTCAAGGCAATATTGAAGTTTGAGATGCCAATCTGTTGAGTTAAACCTTGTTGTTTAGCTTCTAATAATAATTGCATCACTTCTGTGATATCAGTTCCTTGCGATGGCGCGGGCCAATGAATCAAGGTCAGATCAACTGCATCGGTACCTAATTTCTGCAAACTTTCTTTTAAGCTTGGAATGAGGCGTTGTTCAGAAAAGTTATTGATCCAAATTTTCGTTGTTAAAAAAATGTCTTTACGTGCGATGCCACTTTCACGGATTGCTTGTCCTACGGCAGCTTCATTTTCATAAATTTGTGCTGTATCAATAGCGCGATATCCGACATCTAACGCAGTTTTGACTGAATTAATGAGGATTTGATCATTTAAACGATAGGTGCCTAAACCAAACTGAGGGATTTGCATATTCTTCATCTCATCTTTTAAATGCTCCACGGAGCATATTTTGTTAATGAACGAAATTTTGCATGGATTATTGTTGCTAAAAAATATATGGATTAGCAAAATATAGTTGACTAAATATCAATAATGGACAGCATGAATGAAATCAACAATTGAGGAGTTACTGACGTTTATCACGATTGTCGATACAGGTTCTTTTATAGCGGCGGCAGAAAAATTAGAACAAACCTCATCTGGGGTGAGCCGTGCATTGAGTCGATTAGAAGCAAAACTTGAAGTCACTTTGTTGGAAAGAACCACGCGTAAATTGAAATTGACACAGGATGGCCAAAACTTTCTCAATCATGCCCGTAAAATATTAAATGATCTCAATGCTGCTGAAGAAGCACTACAAAAATCGGATCAAGATACAGCTGGACTAATTCGAATCGATTCTGCCAACCCCTTTATTTTGCATGTGATTGCACCGTTGATGCATGCATTTAGACAGCGTTATCCGAATATTGAACTTGAATTGAATAGCAATGATCAAGTGATTGATCTATTGGAGCATAAAACGGATGTCGCATTTCGGTTTGGTGAGTTACATGACTCAAGCTTACACGCCAAACTGTTGTGCAAAAGTCGCATATATATCGTGGCAAGTCCTGACTATTTGGCGCGTGAAGGAATGCCTCAACAAGCTTCAGAACTTTTGACACATGAAGTGATCGGTTTCTCTCGACCAGTTAGGGTGAATCAGTGGCCGATAAAAGTCGAGGGTGAGTACTTTTTCGCGAAGTCTAGAATAAAAGCCTCAAGCGGTGAAACGGTTAGACAGTTGTGCTTACGAGGCTTAGGGATAGCACGATTATCTGAGTTTGAGATTTGGAAAGATTTACAAGAAGGTCGTTTAGTTGCGCTGTTTGAAGATCAAATTGAGCACTCTTATCAAAGCATCCATGCTGTTTATTATCAACAAGAGCATTTACCCAAACGTGTGCGGTTGTTTATTGAGTTTCTGAGCGAGCAACTAAGTCAGGGTTTCTCGGTGTGTCGCTAGTTGGCTTAGGTAAAATAACTTCCAAAACTTGAAGGTTTTTCCCTGTCGGTTGCGCGACAGAAACGACAATATGTTGTTGTTTCAATGTGCATTCAAGTTCTACTGTTGGCAGTAATAAACCCGTTAAAACCAGTCCGTTTTCATTTGGTTTTTTATAGATCAGCTTTAATGTGTTTTGCTCAGCTTGGTTTGGAATCTGCTCTAATTTCCAAAACTCATAGGTCTGCTGATTTTGTGTTTTGAGATACCCTTCAGAAAGTGTCTTACATATTTCCTGTTGCTGATGTGTTTTTTGATCAGTGATTTGGCATCCAGTAAATACAAGGCTGCATAATATAAATAAGACTTTATTTTTCATTGCTTTATCCTCCTGTAGTTGATTTTTATAGCTTAACGGTGTTGTATAAACCAATACAGATACAGAAATTTCTAAAAAAGCAGTACAGAAATGAGTTTTCAATATCAAAGATTGGCAGATCAACTTGCCCATAAGATTTATCAACATGAGCTTCAGCCTCAACAAAAGCTGAGTTCTCTAAGAGAATTTGCTCGTCAGCAAGAGGTGAGTTTGAGCACAGCTCAACAGTGCTATGAGTTGTTGGAGGCAAAAGGGCTAATTTATGTCAAAGCAAAATCAGGTTATTTTGTTAGCCCTCGACAATATCAAAGTGCTATTCCTGATAGCCCTCAATTCGAATCAATACCAAGACAAGTATCAAATTTAGACCTGCAAAATCAGATTCAGACCGCTTCGATACAAAGCCATTTGACACCGCTGGGTGCGATTCAGTTGTCACCACATCTGATTCCAGTGGATGGTTTGCGCCGCTCTTTACAACGTGCGCTCAAGCATTGTCAGCCTGAGGATTTCTTATATTGCAATAAGCAAGGGCATATGCAATTGCGTCAGGCACTGTCTGATCATTGGCGTGAAGACGGAATCTATGTGGCGATTGAAGATATTTTTATTACCAATGGTTGTATGCCTGCTCTTTCATTGCTGATTCAGCAAATGACCAAAGAGGGCGATAGCATTCTTATTCCTACGCCAACGTTTAATGGTCAACTGCAAATGTTGGCGGGGTTAAAGCGAAAAATTATTGAAATCCCTGCGGATCATCAAGGGATTGATCTTGAGCGACTGGAATCGTTTATGCGACAGGGGGCTGCGAAATTATGCTTACTCACCGCTAATTTTCAAAATCCATCGGGTTATTGCCTAAGCAATGAACAAAAGCAGCATATCGCTCAGCTGGCCGAGAAATACCAATGCTTTATTTTAGAAGATGATATTTATGGAGAATGTAGTTTCCAAAAAGAACGACCATTGCCGATTCGCTATTGGGATCAACAAGGCTATGTGATTTGGTGTGGCTCGGTGTCTAAATCGCTATCCAGTGCTTATCGCGTTGGATGGTTTTGTTTGGGACAACAGTTGCAGCATTTACGTCCACAGTTGATGGCAAATAATGTTGGTGTAAATACACCGTTGCAATTGGGTTTGGCAGATTTTATTTATAGCCGTGGTTATCGCGAGCATTTGGAGCGCTTACGTCCAAAATTGATGCAGCAGGTTGAACAGTATCGAGCCTATATCTTAGAGGCTTTTCAAGGGCTGCCAATTGCATTGAGTCAGTCTGAGGGTGGATATGCGCTGTGGTTACAGTTACCTAAATCAATTTCAGGTCTAGAACTCTATTATTTAGCTCAAGCAAAAGGGATTAATATCGTGCCTGGTGAAGTGTTTGGTGAAGATAAACGTTATCAGCATTTTGTGCGTTTAAATGCAGGACATGCCTTAACAGAAGAAATCCGCCAAGCGCTTCAGCAGTTGGCGGATTGGGTTCGGAAAAGCTTACATTAATCAAAATCTGCTTTGAGGACGATACGATAACGTGCTTGTCCTGAATGTAGCCGCTCAATCGCGTCATTGAGCTGAGACATTGGATAAAGTTCGATTTGCGGTGCGATATTGCGTCGCGCAGCAAATTGCAACAGTTGGCGCAGTGCCAAAGGAGAACCAGTCGGTGAGCCTGTGACAGACTTTGCGCCATCGATCAATGCGCCGACCGATACAGGCACAGGTTCTAATGTAAGACCTAGAAAATGTAATGTTCCATTCGGCGCTAAGGTACTTAAATATGCCTGCCAGTTCAACGTCACATTGACCGTACTGAGCAGTAAATCGAATTTACCTCGTTGTGCTTTGATGGCTTGAGCATCACGGCTATTGACCACATGGTCAGCCCCCATCGCCTTGAGTTCATCTGTTTTATCAGGGTTTGAACTAAACGCCGTAATCTCACAGCCCCATGCTTTGAGCAGTTTAATTGCCATATGACCTAAGCCACCGATACCGATGACAGCAACATGATGCGTCGCTTGGATTTTATGTTTGAGCAAAGGATCAAACACCGTAATGCCACCACAGAGAAGAGGACCTGCACTTTCTGGATCTAAATCATCGGGTAGGGGAATGATCCACTGCCAGCCTGCACGGACTTTATCAGCAAAGCCTCCCGCATGTCCGACGATTGTGGCAATACTCTCACCTGTACATAAGACTTGATTGCCACCGATACATGGATCACAAGCTTGGCAGGTTTCTGCTGTCCATCCAATCCCAACACGTTGCCCCAATTTCAGTCCTTTTGCTTCAGAACCGAGTGCAACGATCGTTCCGATAATTTCGTGTCCTGCAATCACTGGATAACTCGACGAGCGCCAGTCATTATTGATCACAGAAATATCGGAATGACAAAGACCACAATATTCAACTTTAACTTCAACTTGATGGGCTTGTAATTCACCTGCATCGAATTGATAAGGAACCAGTTGCTCACCAGCTTGCATGGCTGCATAAGCACGTATTTGGTTGTTACTCATGGACAGACTCCTATGGAAGGAAAATCGAGAGAGAATTTATTTGAAATGACAGTGATTTTCATGGTCATTGACCATCCCAACCGCTTGCATAAATGCATAGCATGTCGTTGGCCCGACAAATTTAAAACCACGCTTTTTGAGTGTTTTAGATAAGAGTTGACTGATCTCAGTTTGGGCAGGTGCAGCACGATAATTTTCAACATCATTATCCAGTGCTTGATGATCTACAAAATTCCATAACCAAGCAGATACATTGCCGACTTCTTGCTTTAATGCTTGCCAAGCAATCGCATTATCACGAATGGCTTTGAGCTTCCCAAAATGGCGAATCAATCCAGCATCTGTGAGTTTGAATTCAAGTTGATCATCGGTCAGCGCCGCGACGTGCTCAATGGGATGTTGGAAAAAATGAGAACGATAGCCTTCACGTTTTTTAAGCACTGTAATCCATGATAAGCCTGCTTGCTGGCCCTCAAGACAAAGCATTTCAAATAAGCGAGCTTCATCGTGTTCAGCTTTGCCCCATTCTTCATCATGGTAAGCAATATACAGTGGATCATCTGAACACCATCCACAACGTTGAATGGTCATATGTTGAAGCTCCTTATTGTTATTTGAAAGTGATTATTTAAAGTGTAAAAGATACCCATTCATTTGGGCGAGTATCCCAAAAATAGAGTTCAGCTGTTTCTAAGTCTGTAAATTTAAGCCAAAAGTCTTTACCTGATTTGTCTGCAAAGCCCGTGCTAATCAACAATGCATCCTCTGTGATTTCCATGATCCAACCTTGGTAGCTTGTTCCATTGATGATGATTTTTTGTTGATTCCCAGACTCTGCAAACGTCACCAGACGTTCAATCAATGCTTCTGACATTGTAGATTCCTAACGTAAATACGGGTATGGATTAACAGCTCCACGCCCTTTGCCATTTAAATAAATGCCATAGTGTAAATGTGGTGCAGTGTGGCGTGCATTACCTGTATTTCCCACATACCCAATCAAATCACCTTTGCGGACAGTGTCACCGACGCTTAAACCACGTTTGTGTCCATCAAGATGTGCGTAATAATGCCAAGTCCCCGCTGGACCAAGAATCCAAATGACCTTACCGCCTAAATTATTATTGCGTAAATCTGCAACGAGACCTTCGGTAGCACTATACACTTTCGTGCCACGCTCTGCCATGATATCAATCCCTTCGTGGCTTCGCCCTTGACTACGGGCAGCTCCCCACGTATCGCGAAGTTGACTTCGACTGACGCCTTTGACAGGAACAGGCAGGCGATTATCCAAGCGCATATTTTTAAGCTTATTGACTTGGGCATTGGGTAAAGGTGTTGGTTTCTTAGGGGTGGTGGCGCATGCTGATAATAAAATCATCACTACACCAAGAACCGTATAAGAAATTGAATGTCGCACGCAAACTCCTTGCAGTTGATATTCAGCGTTCGAGTTCTAAGCCTTCTGTTTTGCTGTTATCAACTTTTTCATGGCTGTTGGAATGCCTTTGGCAATGGCATTTTCAGGACTTAACCATATGCCATTTAACTCGATACTGAGTTGTTCTTTTTGGTCGTGTTCCACGTGGAACAGTTTTTCATTCAGCAACCAAGTAAAGTGTGTGAAGCTATGGCTAATCTGCAATGATGATACTTGAGCTTGTAGTTTAAAGTGCTGTTCAATCTGTTGTAATTCGGTTGCTTGCTCAGTGATAGGCAGGCAATACAAACCGCCCCAAAGTCCATGAGATTCTCTTTGTTGCCATAGCCACTCGTCATCCGATTGGATTAGCAATACATCGGCAGTTTTGATGGGTACAGGTTTTTTTGCTTTTTTAAATGGTAGTTCTTGCTCTAAACCTTGTTGATACGCTTGGCAATGTTGCTGCATTGGGCAGTATAAACATAGCGGTTTTTTCGGGGTACACACGGTTGCGCCTAAGTCCATGATCGCTTGGGTATAATCATGGTTACGCTGTTGTGGGCATAGTTCCTCTGCGATATTCCATAAGGCGCGTTCATGTTGTGGTTTAGAGAGGTCATCTTCAATGGCAAAGAAGCGTGCTAAAACACGTTTCACGTTACCATCCATAATCACACCATATTGACGTAACCCCAGCGACATTAATGCGCCAGCGGTAGAAAGTCCGATCCCAGGCAGTTCGATCCATTGTTCTAGAGTTTCAGGGAAATGACCCTGTTGGCTAACGATGCCTGCTGCTTTATGTAGATTACGTGCACGTGCGTAATAGCCTAATCCTGCCCAATAGGGGGCAACGTCATCCCAACTAGCTTTACCCAAATCTTGTACGGTAGGAAAGCGCTCAATAAAGCGGTCAAAGTATTGCAAAACTGTTTTGACTTGGGTCTGTTGTAGCATGATTTCTGAGACCCAAACTTTATAGGGATCGTCGGCAACTTGCCATGGTAGGTCGTGACGACCATGTTGGTCGAACCATGTGAGGAGTGCATCAGAAAATGAAAAATCAGACATGAATCAGAACAGTAAAAAGCAGAAGTGTAGTATAGCGGAAATGGAGAGGGGAGTTTGTGAATGCAAACAAATTCGTTATTAAATTCTCATTAATATTCGCTGGTGCACAGGCGGCATGGATGCTGCCCATTGAGCTGTGGTATCAGGGATGTACCATCAGCTAAATAGAGGTGTTTTGTTACTTTTGACCCATCAAAAGTAGGTGCTATTCTGCACGAAAATATTTGCATTTGGGAATGAAAGTGTGAGCAGTGATAGTATTACGGAATTCTCATCCAGTTTCAGGATATGCCTTTGGTTACTTTGGTTTTGCCCAAAGTAACCAAAGGCATTTGTTGGACTGACATTACATCCATGTAATGCAGTCCAACAGGCGACATCCATGTCGCCTTAGCACCAGTAATATTTACAAGATTTTAATGTTCAGACTTCCTAGTAGCCTAGTAAATGTTTTCAAGGTTTTTTGAGTGCAGTTTAGAGTTCGACTTTTTATTTTAAATGCTTATCTAACAACTCATACATGGCTTCAAGACCCTGATGTTCAGCCTCAGCGTTATAGCCTAAATCCACGTTATTCGCTTTAGCACGTTCATCCGCAAGCGGATTACTAAAACCATGTTTTGCATCTTCAAAAATCACGACTTCATGATCAACGTCAGCATCGTGCATTTCCTGACGGAAACTTGCTACATTGTCCAAAGTCACCATGCTGTCTAGTTCGCCATGTAACACAAGAATCTCAGCTTTCACTTTGCCTTTTTCCGCTGGGGCGCTTGCTGCCAACACAGCATGGAACGTTACAACGGCTTTAATATCAGCACCTGAACGTGCTAAATCAAGAACCACTTTACCACCGTAGCAAAAACCAATCGCCGCTAATTTTTCAGTATTCACTTCGGGTTGCGCAGCTAAAGTTGCTAAACCTGCTTGTGCTCGATTAACGATGGTGTCCGCTTGTTCAAATGTTTGATTCATCCAAGCTGATGCTTGAGGAACTTCTGTGGTGACTCGTTTATCGCCATACATATCAATTGCGAGTGCGGCGAAGCCATGCTCAGCAAGCTCACGAGCACGTTGTTCTGTGTATTCATTACGTCCCCACCATTCAGGTGCAACAATCACACCTGCGACAGGCTGATCAGTCGTTGGTGTAGCAAAGTAACCAATTAAGCGTTGACCATCTGGGGCAGTGTATTCAATTTCACGTGTGGTAATAGGGAAGCTCATGATGTAAGTCCTAATCTGTTCTTTTAGAATGTATTGATTAAAGCATAAAAAAGAAAAATTGATGACACCACAAAATTATAAATGGTTGATTGTTGGTATCTGAAAATAAAAAAGAAGAATACGAGGATTCTTCTTTTTTATAATTTTTTTGAGCTGAAGTCGTTAGACTTTACCTCTTGAGAGGAAGCCCACAACAGCCAAAATAGCAGCAACAACAAGTAGGATAACGGCAAAGTCTTTGGATAAACCTGCGACACCACCAAAACCGAGTAAACTGGCGATTAATGCAATCACTGCAAAAATAATAGCCCAACGGAACATTTTGTACCCTCCTAATTTTTTCATTATGTTTCCACTATAGCGTGTGTTTTTTGAACAAAATGTGGTGTTTATGTGGTTGAAGTGTTCAATCCTTAAAGAAATGTTAATCGGGTAAGCCATTTAAAAACGGAGATTATTGCGAAGCAATGCTATAATTTAGAACTGTTTCTGATGTCTCAAAAAAGCCTTTTATGTCCACTGAATTACGCCCAAATTTTTGGAAAAAATATTCACTCGATCAACTCAGCAATACTGAGTGGGAAGCGTTGTGTGATGGTTGTGGGCTCTGCTGTTTAGTGAAATTAGAGGATGAAGAAACCGCTGAAGTTGCTTACACCAAAGTATCTTGTAAATTGTTGGATTGTAAGACTGCAAGTTGTTCAGATTATGCCAATCGTCAGGAACAGGTTCCTGATTGTATTCAGCTAACACCTGAACGTTTACAAACAATTACGTGGTTACCACCAAGTTGCGCATACCGACGTTTAAATGAAGGAAAAAATTTACCTTCATGGCACTATCTCAATACAGGATCTCGTCAGAGCGTGATCAAAGCCAAGAAATCAGCTGCGGGTCGCTGTATCTCTGAAACCGAAGTAGATGAAGAACAAATCGAGGATTATGTCGTTCGTTGGGTTCGTTGAGAGCCATTTAACTCATCTATTTGTTAATTATAAGCACAACACTTTTACAGTATTTTTATTTGCTTAACCCCTTAAGATAAAGACTCAAATAGGGAGATAAGCAATGAATAAACTGTTAGTAGCACCTGTGCTGTGTAGTGGCTTTTTATTGTTGTTGGCTTGCGATTCAAATAATAGTAATTCTAAAACCTTGGAACAAAATTCAACGCAGCAAACTGAAAATAATAAGATTGCACAAAGCTATCAGATTGAGACCGTCACCGCATTCAATGAACCTTGGGCAATCACAAGCTTACCTGATCAACGTCTATTGATTACAGAGCGCAAAGGGCGATTAAAACTGTTTGATCCGAAAGCAAAGACCACAATCAATGTGTTAGGCGTGCCGAATGTAAGTTACGGGGGACAGGGTGGCTTGGGCGATGTCATTTTGCATCCTGATTTTGCTAAGAATCATTGGATTTATTTAAGTTATGCTGAACGTGGGGCGAGTGGAGATGGCGCTGTGATTGCGCGTGCAACATTAGATCTCGCTGATCCTGCACAGCCCAAACTGGTTGATGTAAAGCGCATATGGGAGCAAGTCCCAAAAGTTTCAGGGCAAGGGCATTATGGACATCGGATGCAATTTGGTCCTGATGCACAGCTTTGGGTGAGTTCAGGGGAACGACAAAAATTTGATCCTGCTCAGGATTTAGAAAGTAATTTAGGAAAAGTTTTACGCTTAAATGATGATGGCACGCCAGCAAAGGGAAATCCGTTTGAAAAACAAGGTGGTGTCACTGCTGAGATTTGGTCACTGGGACACCGTAATCCACTGGGAATGGCATTTGATGCTCAAGGGCAACTTTGGGTTGTAGAAATGGGGCCAAAGGGTGGCGATGAATTAAATCGCATCGTAAAAGGGGAAAATTATGGCTATCCAGTGGTTTCAAATGGCGACCATTATTCAGGATTGCCTATTCCAGACCATCACACCCGCCCAGAATTTAAAGCCCCTGAAATTGATTGGACTCCCGTTATCTCACCATCGAGTCTTATCATTTATTCAGGAAAACAATTTCCGCTTTGGAAAGATAAAGCTTTGATTGGTGGTCTTTCCTCTAAATCGATTGTTGTTGTCGATCTTAAATCAAAACCTGTACGTGAAGTTCAGCGTTTGGATATGAAACAGCGTATTCGTGGTTTGCATCAAGCTCAAGATGGCTCGATTTGGGTGATTGAAGATGGTTCTCGAGCAAAATTACTCAAGCTCAGTGCTGAGTAAAGTATTAACTAGAAGTGAAATGATAAATGACTAAACCGAAACACCTTTCGATGAATTTGAAAAAATTGCTGATCGTTGCTGGCGTATTTTCTGTTAGCTCAACGCTTTGGGCAAAAGACTTGACAGAGCAGCAAGTCAAAGCTGTGATTGATCAGCAATTTAAACCCTTATTAGCACAATACAATATTCCGGGTTTAGCTGTTGCTGTCACGCTGAATGGTCAGCATTATTTTGTTAATTATGGTGTTGCGTCCAAGCAAAGCCAGCAACCTGTTCGCAATGATACGCTATTTGAACTTGGATCCGTCAGTAAAACTTTTAATGCTACTTTAGCTGGGTACGCGCAAGCACAAGGGAAATTGTCTTTTTCAGATCACCCTGCGAAGTATTTTCCTGAGCTAAACAATACCGCAGTTAATCGTGCGACTATTTTAAATCTCGGTACTTATACTGCAGGTGGCTTTCCATTGCAGTTTCCTGATGAGGTGGTTACTCAGCAGGATATGGTCAAGTATTTTCAAAAATGGCAGCCTAAGACAAAAATTAGCGCCGCTCGTCAATATTCCAATCCAAGTATTGGCTTAATGGGCTATGTCACAGCGCTAGCAATGAAAAAGCCATATTCCGAGCTGATGGAAAAAACACTGTTCCCTGAGCTTGGGTTGAAGCAAAGTTTCATTCGTGTTCCAGAGTCACAGATGAAGAATTATGCATGGGGTTATAAAAATGATCAGGCAATGCGTGTCTCCGCTGGAATGTTTGATGCAGAAGCCTATGGGGTGAAAAGTAGCAGTGCGGATATGTTGAAATTCATTGATGCGCAACTGAACCCGCAACAATTAAAACAGCCGATGCGTAAAACGATTGAAAATACCCATGTCGGTTACTTTAAGGTTGGTGCAATGACGCAAGGTTTGGGATGGGAGCAATATACTTATCCTGTAAGTTTAGCGACTTTATTGCAGGGCAATTCAAGCAAAATGGCTTTGGAAAGTCATACAGTTACACCAATCAAACAACCTAAGCTTGCTTCAGCAGCGACTTTGTTTAATAAAACAGGAGCGACCAACGGTTTTGGTGCTTATGTGGCCTTTATTCCGCAGCAGAAGATCGGGATCGTGATGCTCGCTAATACTAATTTTCCGAATGAAGCACGTATTACTGCGAGTTATCAAACCATACAACAGTTGCTCAAACAGCAATAAAGCTAAACAATCATGTTGTGATCACAGATTCAAATTGTAGATTTGAATCAGACACAATAGACTACGTTAAAAGACCATAAAGCCAGTGATGATGTCAGATACGCATATTCCTTTACCCGAACGTTTACGTCCTCGTGATTTGTCTGAAATTATTGGACAAGATCATCTATTGGGTGAACATGCACCGTTACGTCAAATGATTGATCAGGGGCATTTGCCCTCGATTATCTTTTGGGGGCCACCAGGGGTAGGTAAAACCACGATCGCATTGTTGCTGGCGCAAGCCGTGGATCGTCCTTTTATTAGCTTATCTGCCCTGAATACAGGGGTTAAAGAGTTGCGTGAAGTCATTGCAGAAAGCGGTGATTTACTGACGCCTGTGGTTTTCATTGATGAGATTCATCGCTTCAATAAGTCGCAACAAGATGCCTTACTCAACGCAGTCGAGAAAGGTAAAATCACTTTGATTGGTGCGACGACTGAAAATCCATCTTTTGAGGTAAATAGCGCGCTATTATCACGTTGTCAGGTGTATACCCTGAATAGCTTGGATGCGGATGCAATTCAAACGTTGCTCAATAAAGCCATTCAAACGGATAAATTTCTAAAAGAACGTTTTATTCACATCGAAGAATATGATGCATTGATTCAGTTCGCTGCGGGTGATGCACGTAAAGCGCTAAATCTGATTGACTTGATCGCAAGTACATTTGAGCCTGATGTTGAAAACATTGTGACCAACGCGATAGTCGTTAAAGTTGCACAGCAGAATATTGCACGTTACGACAAATCTGGTGAACAACATTACGATCTGGTTTCGGCATTTATTAAATCCATTCGCGGTAGTGATCCTGATGCGACCTTGTATTGGATGGCTCGAATGTTGAAAGGTGGTGAAGATCCTGTCTTTATCGCACGTCGCATGTTGATTGCTGCGTCAGAAGATATTGGTAACTCGAATCCGAATGCATTATTGCTAGCTGGTGAATGTTTCCGTTCAGTTCAGGCCGTTGGAATGCCTGAGGCGCGTATTATTTTAGGGCAATGTGCTGTGTATTTAGCGACGAGTCCAAAAAGCAATAGTACTTATTTAGCAATTAACAAAGCCTTAGAGCTTGCAGAAAAAACGGCAAATTTACCTGTACCGTTGCATCTACGTAATGCGCCGACCAAGTTAATGAAGCAGCAAGGTTATGGTGTGGATTATCTCTACCCACACAATTATCCAGAGCATTTCGTGCTACAGGAATATTTACCACCTGAGCTGCGTGGAACCAAGTTATACGAGCGAGCCTTAAATAAACGAGAAGTAGAGGCTGAACGCTTACAACAACGTCGTTGGCAGCAAGAACAGCAACAGCAATAGGTTTCACTCGGTTAATTTGCCGATTAGATTAAAATTTTCAAAGTTATCATTCCTATTCAAATATTTAGGAATTTGCTTTGTGCAGAACGATGTGTTGATTTGAAAATGAATGCAAAAAAAGCAACGCTAATTGGGTTGGTTGCGATCTTATTATGGAGTTTGATCGTTGCTTTAATTAAAGATGTTAGTAGTCATTTTGGGGCAGTCGGTGGAGCTGCATTGATTTATACACTGGCATCCATTTTTTTACTTGTATCGGTTGGTTGGACGCAACTTAGAACTTTTCCCAAAACTTATTTAATTTGGGGCAGCATTTTATTTGTTGCTTATGAAGTGTGTTTATCACTGTCGATTGGCTATAGTGATAATAATCGTCAAGCGATTGAAGTGGGTATGGTGAATTATTTGTGGCCAACCTTTACCATGGTTGCTGCGATTGTTTTCAATCAACAAAAAGCCAATCTCTTAATTATTCCTGGATTTATCTTATCGATATTAGGCATCTGTTGGGTGCTTGGTGGTGACCAAGGTTTCGACCTTGCTAGTATGCTCAACAATATACAAGCAAATCCTCTTAGCTATGGTTTGGCATTTATTGGCACGTTATTGTGGGCGGCTTACTGTACTTTAACTGCAAGGATTGCCAAAGGTGTAAATGGTATCACCCTGTTTTTTATACTTGTTGCGATTGTGCTTTGGCTTAAATATCTACTTATGGGCGGAGGCGCGTTCCATTTTGATATGCAGTCATCTATCTCGTTGATTTTTGCAGCAGCGGCAATGGGTTTTGGTTATGCTGCTTGGAATATTGGTATCCTGCATGGCAATGTGACCTTACTGGCGGGCGCTTCTTATTTTATTCCTGTTCTGTCTGCTTTTTTCTCTGCAATTATCCTCAGTACCTCTTTGGCGATGTCTTTTTGGTACGGTGCTTTTCTAGTGTGTATTGGTTCAATTTTGTGTTGGATTTCAACCAAAGCAAAAGCTAAATAAATGCGATAGAAACACCTAGTATATTAAATAGTAGGTGTTTCTAATCTAAGTAATTGATCATGTTGCTCTTTACCAAAAATTATAAAAAGCAATCAATCTAGCCTTTCTATTCCTCAAATAATAAGCTTTAATCATAAAGGCATAATAAAAATATGGAATTTAATTCATGACGTACAAACATATCAATAAACTTACACTCGCATCAGCAATTACCATCGCTTTAGCTGGCTGTGCGACCAAGAGTATGCCCGCTTCCTCAACAGAGAAATTATTCTATGGTGGGCCGATTTTAACGATGGAGGGTAGTGAACCACATTATGCAGAAGCTTTATTGGTTAAAGATGGAAAAATTATATTTGTAGGAACCAAAAAAGAAGCAGAACAGCGAACAGATCGCCAAGTACAGCATATTGATTTAAAAAATAAAACACTTTTACCGGGACTGATCGATGCCCATAGTCACGTCAACATGGTGGGTTTTCAGCAGACCGTTGCCAATCTATATCCAGAACCCGATGGTACGGTATCAGATATTAATTCATTGATTGATGCTCTCAAAACATGGAAAGCACAAAATCCAGAATTTGTTAGCACAATGAATGGTTGGATTTTAGGAAATGGCTATGATGACGCACAATTAAAAGAACAGCGTCATCCGACCGCAACGGATTTGGATCGAGTATCAAAAGATCAGCCTGTCATGATTTTACATCAATCTGGTCACCTTGCTTCTGTCAATCACAAAGCCTTAGAGTTACTCAAATTTGATAAAAACACAGCAAATCCTGATGGTGGCGTGATTCGTCGTGAACCAAATTCAAATGTACCAAATGGAGTGCTCGAAGAGTCCGCTTTATTTTCAGCAGTTGGTGCGATTTTCAATGGTGTGCCCCCAGATATGTTGTTGAGTATGGCAAAAAAAGGGATTCAGGTCTATGTGAAGAATGGATTTACAACGGTGCAAGAGGGGCGTGCTGATCAGGGGACAACAGACATGTGGCGTGCCTTGGGACAACAAAACCAGTTGCCTGTTGATGTGGTTTCTTATCCTGATATTACCACCAGTAAAGACTATATGTTAAAGCATGGTAGCAGTTTGCAATATGATCATCACTTTCGTATTGGTGGTATCAAGATTAGTTTAGATGGCTCACCCCAAGGCAAGACGGCATGGTTGTCACAGCCTTATGTTGTACCACCTGAGGGTGAGACCAAAGATTACAAAGGCTATCCTGCCTTCAAGCATAGTCAGGATGTTAACAACTATGTGAATCTTGCCTTCAAACAAGGCTGGCAAGTGCTTGCGCATGCCAATGGTGACGCTGCGATAGATCAATTTATTCAGGCCGTTCGCTATGCAACCAATCAACAAGGCAAAGCAGATCGTCGAAGTGTATTGATTCACTCTCAAACGATCCGTGAAGATCAATTAGATCAGCTTAAAGCATTAGATATTATCCCTTCCTTTTTCTCATTACATACCTTTTATTGGGGTGATTGGCATAGGCAGCAAACAGTTGGGGAGCAGAAAGCACAACATATCTCTCCGACAGGAATGGCATTCAGAAAGAACATTATTTTTACCGAGCATCACGATGCACCTGTCATTCCGCCAAATAGCATGATGATGCTCGATGCATCTGTGAATAGAACGACACGAAGTGGTTATGTGTTAGGTGCGGATGAGCGAATTAGTCCATATATTGCACTGAAATCGATGACCGACTGGGCTGCATATCAATATTTTGAAGAAAAAATAAAGGAACCTTGACGCAAGGTAAGCTGGCTGATTTAGTGATCCTAGATAAGAATCCACTGAGCATTCCAAGCAAAGAGATTAAAAATATTAAAATTATTGCGACTTATAAAGAGGGCAATTTGATTTATCAGCAACCGACAAGATAAAAAGCCCACTACAAAAAAACCAGCCGAATTGGCTGGTTTTTTATTTGATTTTACTGAATTAGATATCAGATAAATCTACGCCTAAACGTGTTGCAACTTCTTCATAAGCTTCAACAACGCCGCCTAAACCTTGGCGGAAACGATCTTTATCTAATTTCTTCTTGGTATCTTTATCCCATAGGCGGCAACCATCTGGAGAGAATTCATCACCCAAAACGATGCGGTCATGGAATACACCAAACTCAAGTTTGAAGTCGACCAAAATCATGTTGCCTGCATCAAATAATGCTTTAAGTACATCATTGACTTGGTAAGTGAGTTCTTTCATCTTGGCAAGTTGGTCTGCATTTGCCCAACCTAAAGCAATTGCTTGAGACTCGTTCACCATTGGATCGCCAAGTGCATCATCTTTGAAGAATAATTCAAATGTTGGAGGCGTTAACTCTTTACCTTCTTCAACACCTAAGCGACGGCAAAGTGAACCCGCTGCATAGTTACGAATAACGCACTCTACAGGAATCATTTGTAATTTTTTAACAAGTACTTCAGTTGGAGAAAGCAATTTTTCAAAATGCGTTTCGATACCCGCTTCAGCCAATTTTTCCATGATGAAGGCGTTAAAACGGTTGTTCACCTTACCTTTACGATCTAGCTGCTCGATTTTTTCGCCATTGAACGCAGATGCATCATCACGAAAGACTAAAATCAGGTGGTCAGCATTGTCTGTTTCATATACAGATTTTGCTTTACCAGTATAGAGCAAGGTTTGTTTTAACATGGGGGAACCTTTTTGAAAAATGTGCCTAGTAAACGACTAGGCTGGCCAATTTTGGTAAATCTGGGATAACACTTCGGTTGCAACCGCTGGGTCTGCAAAGGTGGTGTCAAGTTTGAATAGCGCGACAGTATTGCTTGAGCCTACAGCAGAAAGCTTGAGCAGATAATTCTGATCATTCACAGTAATGGTTGCTTCATAACCATGATCTGCTTGAGAAATAACTTTGTAATTTAGGCTGTTTAATGTCGCAAAAGTATATTGCCAAGCGGCAGCAGTAGGACCCTCCACTTTTAGTAATGGGTTTTTGTTCCCATCCATAACCAGTTGTGGACGACCCAATGTTGTAGTCGTATTTTCAGTGCTACTTGCTGTTGTTTGCAATGCCTCTGGACGAGGTAAAGCATAACGGTTGCCACTTTTGTTTTCGAATGACGGTGCATGTTCGATCGCAAGTGGATCAACCGATGGAGCTGGATACAATGGAGTAAATGGTCTGACCGTTGCATTGTCTGGGAATTTGAGAGGTTCAAGCGCTTTTGCTTTTTTGTAATCCAATGAATGATTATTGAGGGCAAAACGACCACAACCAGCCAAACTTAAAGCTGAAATGACAAGGACAACACCAAGACGTAATTGCATCATAAATTGCTCGTATTAAATAATTCCCGCAACTTTTAAGTCGTTGCGAAGAGGTTCACGATATTGTTCTGCTAGAGCGGTTAAAGGCAGGCGTAGGCCTGTGCTAATGTATCCCATCTCATGCAATGCCCATTTCACAGGAATTGGGTTTGATTCGCAAAACAAAATATTGTGTAGATTTGCAATTTGTTGATTCAAGCTTTGCGCTTTTGCTTTATCACCAGCCAATGCTGCTTCACAAACTTCGCTCATTTGTTTTGGCGCTACGTTTGCTGTGACCGAGATATTACCTTTAGCACCAAGTAAAATCAGCTCCCATGCCGTTTCATCATCACCTGAATAAACAGCCATTTTACCGTTTAAGCCTTCGATGAGTGCTTGACCACGAGGAACATCGCCTGTTGCATCTTTAATACCAATAATGTTTTTAACATCAGCAAGGCGAATGACCGTATCATTTTGCATGTCAACGCCAGTACGACCTGGAACATTATAAAGGATTTGAGGAATATCAACTGCTTCTGCAATTGCTTTATAGTGTTGATATAAGCCTTCTTGCGTTGGTTTATTATAATATGGCGTAACCAATAGTGCTGCGTCAGCACCTAATTCTTTTGCTGCTTTGGTCAGTTCAATCGCTTCACGCGTTGAGTTAGCGCCTGTACCCGCAATAATAGGAATACGTTTATTCGCGACACGAATCACTTCTTTAATGACTTGTGTATGTTCTTCCATGCTGAGTGTAGAAGCTTCGCCCGTTGTGCCGACAGCAACAATGCTATTAGTACCTTGTTGGATGTGCCACTCAACGAGCTTCTCAAGACCCTTCCAATCTACGCTGCCATCTTCAAACATTGGGGTGACGATTGCGACAATTGAGCCTTGAATATTCTGTGCTAGCTGAGTCATTTTAAAAAAATATCCTATTTTCCCATCCGAGATTGAAGTAATTTAAACGAAATATTGGATGGTTGCAGTATTTTGATTCGTCGTCCAACAGTAAGTCGAGTTGAATGACAATTATGCAAATTATGACTGATCAGAGGCATAAGAACAATATGCTTTGGTCAAACTGTAGAAAACTTTAATTCATCTTTAACTTGAATAGTTTTCATCTTAATTAAAAGTTTTGCGATCTCTAGTCAGAATAACGCAGGCAGGGTATTGTAAAACCAGATGGTTTAGAGGGAATAACAGCGATGCTAGTGAATTCAAAGAATATCGCATTGATTGTAGTGGATGTTCAAAATGGTTTTACACCGGGTGGAAACTTAGCCGTCGACCAAGCTGATCAGATCATTCCTTTAATTAATCAGCTCTCTACAAAATTTGGTCATGTGGTGTTGACCCAAGACTGGCATCCAGAACAGCATATCTCTTTTGCTGAAAATCATCCGCATAAACAGCCATTTGAAACCATAGAGTTGAATTATGGTACTCAAGTGTTATGGCCGAAACACTGTGTGCAGGGGAGTCATGATGCAGCATTTCATCCTGATTTGAATATTCCAACCGCTCAACTCATTATTCGTAAAGGCTTTCATCCCGATATTGATAGTTATTCTGCATTTATGGAGGCAGATCGAAAAACTCCGACAGGATTAAATGGGTATTTGAAAGAACATCAAGTTGATACGGTATATATCGTGGGGATTGCGACAGATTTTTGTGTGGCGTGGACGGCACTTGATGCCGCAGCTTTTGGATTTAAGACCTATGTGATTGAAGATGCATGTAAAGCAATTGATCTAAATGGGTCTCTACAACAGGCTTGGCAGCAGATGCTGGATCGAGGGGTAGAGCGCATTCACTCAACGACGATTCTGCCTTGAGCTTGTTGCAATTAATCTAAAGACGTTACACTTTTCGATCATGATCAGCTTTCATGATTGTTACTATGCCGCGCTATTACCACAGAGAGTTTTATGACAGACCAACTTGATGATTTTGACCGTAAGATTATTCATCATTTACAGCGAAATGGACGTTTAGCCAATCAAGAGTTGGCAGAATTGGTTGGCTTATCAACTTCACAATGTTCTCGTCGTCGTATTTATCTCGAACAGCAAAATATTATCACTGGTTATTATGCTCAAATCGCATTGAGTGCTGATCCAGCACCAATTATGGGTATTATTGAGGTGAAGCTACAAAATTATAATGATGCAACACACGATCGTTTTGTTGAGTTTCTGATGCATGAGCCTGCGGTCAAAGATATTTACAAACTCACAGGGAGTTATGATTTTGCCCTCAAAGTTGCAGTCAAAAACTTAGATGAAATGGTTAAATTGATCGGTATTTTATCCTCCCAAAACTTTGGGGTGAGTAATTTAAATACCTCAATCGTGCTTGAAAAATTAAAAGAAAATGGTATTGCGATTAAATAGAACAACGCTTTCCTAAGCTGGGTGTTATCGCTCGGCTTTTTTGGGTTTTGATTATACCAATTGGATTATTTTGAATATAAATTGCATTTATGGTGAAAATATAAGAAAAAATTGCGAAAATTAAATAAAAATGATCAAATATGTCATATCTTTTTTAAAGATTTCTCTCCCTTCTGTTGTTCTCCTATTAAGTTGTAGCGTTATGAATACCGATCAAAAAGTATCTTTGGTAAGCCCAGTCATGCCTGTAATTGATCAACACTCAAAGATTGAAGATGCACTTGCCATGTTAATCGGCACTTTTATTCTTTCATTTGCGATGACATTGTTAAAGCAAGCAGGAATTATGACGGGTGGAACAGCTGGCCTGTCATTGTTGATTCATTACATCACAGATATTAAGTTTGGTATTTTATTTTTCCTGATTAATATTCCATTTTACTATTTTGCTTATAAAAAAATGGGCGTTGGTTTAGTCGTAAAGACGTTTATTGCCGTGGCTTTACTGGCAGGTTTTACGGAAATGATTCCCCATTTTTTTCACCTGTCAGACGTAAATCCATTTTATGCGACGATCTTCGCGAATGTGCTGATGGGTGTGAGTTTCCTGATTCTTTTTAGACATCGCTCTAGTTTGGGTGGTATTAATTTATTGGTTCTTTATTTACAAGAGCAGTTTAAGATTCCAGCAGGCAAGGTGCAGATGGGAATTGATGTTGCGATCTTGTTGATTTCACTATTTTTTGTGGATTGGAAATTGATTCTGATTTCTATACTGGGAGCTGTGATTCTGAATTCTATTATTTTGTTAAATCATAAAACCAATCGTTACGTGGCTTAAAGTCAGATACTTCTCATTTTTCTATTGGCATTTGAGAATGGAAGAAAGGTGAACCTTTCTTCCATTTTTTTTAATTATTCCACAGTAACACTTTTCGCAAGGTTACGAGGTTGGTCGACATCTGTACCGCGTAATACTGCAACATGATAAGAAAGCAACTGTACAGGTACGCTGTAAACGATTGGCGCTAACCATTCATTCACTGCTGGGATGTGTACAACGTGTTGACGATCTTTCTCTTGAATGCCGCTGTTTTCATCTGCAAATACAAAAAGTTCGCCGCCACGCGCTTGAACTTCTTCCATATTCGATTTTAACTTATCGAGCATTTCGTCATTTGGCGCTAAGATCACCACAGGCATTTCATTATCGACTAATGCCAACGGACCATGCTTCAATTCACCTGCTGCATATCCTTCTGCATGAATATATGAAATTTCTTTCAGTTTCAAAGCACCTTCCAATGCGATAGGGAAGTGTGTGCCACGGCCTAAGAATAAGCAGTGATTCTTTTCTACAAACAGTGCAGATAAACGAAGAATCGCTGTGTTGTGCTGTAGCGTATCTAAAATTACTTTCGGGCAGTGCCATAACGCTTCAGTAATTTCAGTGAGCTGAGCTGCTGCGAGACGCTGCTTAACTTGACCGATTTTTAGAATCAATAACATCAAAGCAGCCAGCTGAGTTGTGAATGCTTTGGTTGAGGCAACACCAATTTCAGGGCCAGCAAGTGTCAGCAAATGATGATCTGTTTCACGTACCATTGATGACGTTGCAACGTTACAAATCGTCATGGTGCTGATATTGATGTTATTTGCTTTGGCACGTTTTTGAGTTTCACGTAACGCTGCCAATGTATCCGCTGTTTCTCCAGACTGAGAAATACAGATATAAAGTGTATTTTCAACAATAACAGGCGTACGGTAACGGAATTCGCTGGCAATTTCAACTTGGCAAGGAACACCAATTAGCTGTTCAAACCAGTATTTCGCAATCATACCTGCATGGTAGCTGGTACCGCAGGCAATGATTTGTACTTGCTGAATTTTGTCAAAATCCGCATTGGCATGTTGAAGAAAATCTTCACGCAAATTATTGCCATTCAATGCTTGTGAAATCGTTTGTTGAATCGCTTCAGGTTGCTCATAAATTTCTTTGAGCATGAAGTGTTTATATTCGCCTTTCGATGCATTACTTACAGTCGCATCAAGCTCTTTCACTGGGCGATCAACACGTTCACCGTTTACAAAAACTTCAATGCTGGTACGTGTTAAACGTGCAATATCACCTTCTTCTAAATAAACGAAGCGATTGGTCACAGGTAACAAAGCAAGTTGATCTGAACTAATAAAGTTCTCACCAATACCAACACCAATCACAAGCGGAGAACCTTCGCGAACGGTGATGAGTTCATCAGCATGTTCAGTATGAATAATACCTAAAGCATAAGCACCTTTAAGACGTGGTGTTACCTTTTGAACAGCTTCTAATAAGCTATCTGTTTGCTTTAAGGCATCGTTGACAAGGTGAGCAACAACTTCTGTGTCAGTTTGAGAGGTAAAGATATAGCCAAGTGCTTGTAGTTCATCTTTGAGTTCTTGATAATTCTCAATAATACCGTTGTGAACAACTGCAACATTGCCTGAAACATGCGGATGTGCATTATTTTCAGTTGGCTTACCATGAGTTGCCCAACGTGTGTGTGCAATACCGATATTACCCGTCAAATGCTGTTCTGAAACCGCTTCGGCTAAGTTAGCAACTTTACCAACACGACGTTCACGTAAAATTTGTTCTTTATTTAAAAGTGCTAAACCCGCAGAGTCATAACCACGATATTCAAGGCGCTTTAAACCTTCGATCAAGATCTCAGTTACACAACGTTCAGCAACGCCTCCAACAATACCACACATAATTATATCCTCTTATTTTTTCAGCTTTTGGGGACGTTGATAATTTGCTTTTTCAAATTGTTTAGCACGTTCCACAGCTAAACTATGATCAGCGACGTCTCTCGTTAGGGTTGAGCCAGCACCAGTGGTCGCACCCTGACCAATTTTGATCGGTGCAACCAAGGAATTATTTGTGCCAATGAAGACATTGTCTTCAATCACAGTACGGTGTTTGTTTGCACCATCATAATTACAAGTAATCGTGCCTGCGCCAATATTACAATCTGCACCGATATCAGCATCACCTAAATAGGTAAAATGATTGGCTTTGGACCCTTGACCAATGTTTGAATTTTTCACTTCAACAAAGTTGCCAATATGCACATCATTACCCAAGTTTGCACCTGGACGTAAACGTGCAAAAGGTCCAATTTGGGTATTTTCGCCCACGATAGCATTTTCAAAAACGCTGTAGGCTTGAACTTTTGTTCCAGCGGCAATGCGTGTGTTTTTCAAGATACAGCCAGCGCCAAGTTGAACGTTATCGCCAAGCTCACAATCACCTTCAATAATGACATTGATATCAATCTGCACGTCTTGACCACATTTGAGATGACCACGTAGATCAAAACGACTTGGATCAATCAGGTGTACGCCTTGTTGCATCAATTCTTTGGCTTGTTGTTGCTGAAATTCACGTTCCAATGCCGCTAATTGCAAACGGTCATTTACGCCTTCCACTTCAAACTCAATTTCAGGCTGGATCGATGCAATTTCTAAGCCATCGGCAACAGCCATTGCAACAATATCAGTCAGGTAGTATTCACCTTGCACATTATTGTTAGACAGTTTTGGTAACCATTGATGTAGCTTTGCATTACTTACGCAATAAATGCCTGTATTGATTTCTTGGATTTGTCGTTGTTCTTCATTGGCATCTTTATGCTCAACAATCGCTTGGATTTTTCCAGCTTGGCGTACGATACGACCATAACCTGTTGGGTTTTCAACATTTAAGGTAATCATCCCAATGCCTGATTGGCTTGATGCTTCAAGTAGTTGTTCAAGCGTACTTTGGCGAACCAGAGGAACATCACCATATAAGATAAGTGAAATACCATCCTGAGCTAAGACAGGTAAAGTCATTTGGACGGCATGACCTGTGCCCAACTGCTCCGCTTGCTCCACCCACTCGATTTGTTCAGCGGCAAAGCGATTTTTAACCAGTTCTCCACCATGCCCATAAATGGTAATAATATTCTGAGCTTGTAGTTTTTTTGCTGTTTCAATCACATGACCTAAAAGTGGACGACCAGCAAGCGGTTGTAACACTTTTGGTAGTTGTGAACGCATTCGCGTTCCTTTCCCTGCAGCAAGAATAATGACTGTTGTTGACATAATTAACCCTAATATTAATGTGTTAGGTCAAAAAATAAAAATGGATTATAAAAATACAGAGTGCGGCCCAAAGTCCAGCAATAATGTCATCGAGCATAATGCCAAAGCCACCTGACACTTTTTGATCAGCCCAACTAATAGGGAATGGCTTCCAGACATCAAAGATACGAAATAAGATAAATCCCGCAATGACCCACAACCAATTCATTTGCTGTAGATAAAGCAAAGGCAATAGAGTAATAGATTGACCTGCAAACTCATCCCAAACGATACGTCCATCATCATGAACGTGAATGACTTTTGCCGTATGTCCACAAATATAAATGCCAACCAATGACATGAGGACAATTGCGACGATACTACCTAGCAATCCAAGTTGTAACCAGAATGGAACAAACAGCAGTGCAAAGGCAGAACCAAACGTTCCGGGCGCTTTCGGGCTGAGTCCTGAACCAAAGCCGACACCACAAAAAACGATAAAGCGGTCATACCAACTCATTTGGTTGAAGTGGATGGGAGGTTTATGCAAAGTGTTGGTATCCATGAACATGTAATGGGTAAATATCGCCCATATACTCAAATAACAATCCAGATTGTTGGGTAATTTCGCCGATTATTGTAAGCGGAACATCGAGTTGCTGTTGCTGTAGTTTCTCATAGTTTTGCGGTGATATTGTAAAGCATAATTCGTAATCATCGCCACCTGCGAGTGCATATTGCCAAGCATGTCGTGGTTCAATTTGTTTTAGTGATGGATCTAACGGAAGCTGTTCAAGTTGTAATTTTGCCCCAACCTTGGAGGCTTTGAGAATATGACCTAAGTCTTGTGCGAGTCCATCAGAGATATCGATCATGCTGGATGCCAAGCCTTTTAATTGTTGACCGAGCTGGCAACGTGGCGTTGGGTAATCTAAGCGATGTTGTAATGGGTGCCCTAGATGTTTTAGCCCGTATGCTGCATCTCCCACTTGCCCACTCACACAAATATAGTCACCGATTTGAGCACCTGATCGAGTCACAGCTTGTCCGTGATCAATCCAACCGAATGCTGTCACGCTAATGGTGAGTTGAGAGCTTTGAGTTGTGTCGCCACCAATCAGTGAAACACTGAACTGGTCACAACAGTCAAACAAGCCTCGACTAAATTCAGCCAACCAAGCTTCATCAACATGAGGGAGGCTCAAAGCGAGTAAAATACTGTGAGGTTCTGCTCCCATTGCAGCAATATCAGATAAATTGACTGCGACACTTTTCCAGCCAATTGCATGCGCTGAAGTGTCTAATGGGAAATGACGACCAGCAACCAATGTATCTGTGCAGATCACCAGTTGTTGTGACAAAGGAGGGGTAACAATAGCTGAGTCATCGCCAATGCCTAAACTTACATCAACTTTAGACGTTCGTTTAAAATAACGGTCAATAATCGAAAACTCAGCCATACAACATCAAGCCTATTATTTTGCTTGTTGTTTTTCAGCTTCACGAAGCTTTGATGATAAACGGTCTAATACACCATTGATGTATTTATGACTATCTGCACCACCAAAGTGTTTTGCTAATTCAATTGCTTCATCCAGTACCACGCGATATGGAATTTCGAGATGATCTCGTAATTCATAAGCACCTAGTCGTAAAGCTGCAAGCTCTACACCATCAAGTGCAGTCAGTTCACGGTCAAGTACAGGAATAAGGAGCTCATCTAAAGCTTCATGTTGAGCAACCACTTGAGTGAGCAATTCATGGTAATAATTTAAGTCAACTTTGTGCATTGCATTTTCAACACGCGTACGTGCTTCAATTTCATGTACAGGATTTTGACTCATTTGCCATTCATAAATCCCTTGTACAGCAAAACGACGTGCTTTGCGTTTCGCTGCATAAGCGGCCTGAAGTGTTTGCGACATGCTTTAAATTGCCTTTAATAAGTTAACCATTTCGATTGCAGTAAGTGCAGCTTCGCTGCCTTTATTTCCTGCTTTCGTACCAGAACGTTCAATAGCTTGTTCAATGCTATCTGTTGTTAAGACACCATTGATCACTGGCATTGTGCTTTCAAGTGCAACAACACCTAAACCTTTTGCACATTCACCTGCAACAAAGTCGAAGTGTGGTGTGCTGCCACGAATGACTGCACCGAGTGCAATGATGGCATCAAATTGATTTGAAGCTGCTAATTTTTTTGCAACGATTGGAAGTTCCCACGCACCTGGTGCATGAATAACAGTAATCGCTTCTTCTGAAACGCCGTGACGTTTTAAAGTGTCGATCGCACCTTCAAGTAAATGCTCAACGACGAAACTGTTGAAACGACCCACTAAGATCGCATAACGACCTTCGCTTGCGAGATGTAATAAACCTTCAATTCGGCGAATTGCCATAGCAACCTCGATTATTTTGCTGTGATTTGATCGGCAGTGATGTATTCCACTACCTCTAAATTAAATCCTGATAAGGCATTGAAACGAAGCGGAGAACTTAATAGTTTCATTTTCTCTACACCAAGATCACGTAAAATTTGCGCACCGACACCAATCGTTTGATATTGTTGGGAGAGTGCTGCATTTGATTTTAATGGTTTTGGTTGATTCATGTGATGCAAAGCATGACCTAAGTCTTCCAAATGATCCTGACCAATCCATACCAACACGCCACGGTCACTTTCAGCAATCGTTTTCATCGCAAGGTCTAGATTCCAAGCAGGAGAACCATCTGCTTTATTGAGCTTTAATAAGTCACGAACTGGATTGAAGCCATGCACGCGAACAGTCGTGATACCATCTTTTGGCTCACCTTTCACTAAAGCTAAATGAATATCTGGGTTACCGATTTCACGGTATTTATACAGTTCAAACGTACCATATTGGGTTTGAATGCTTTCCTGTGATAAACGTTCAACAGTTTGCTCGTTGGTCATGCGGTAATGGATTAGATCTGCGATCGTACCAATTTTAAGACCATGTTTTTCTGCGAAAACCTCTAAATCTGGACGACGCGCCATTGTGCCGTCTTCATTGATGATTTCACAAATCACAGATGCTGGTTCAAGACCAGCAAGGCGAGTTAAATCACAACCAGCTTCAGTATGACCTGCACGATGCAGTACACCACCAGGTTGCGCCATCAATGGGAAAATATGACCTGGTTGTACAATGTCACTTGGTTTGGCATGTGCCGCAACCGCAGTACGAATTGTATGTGCACGTTCAGCAGCAGAAATACCTGTGCTAATCCCTTCAGCAGCTTCAATTGAAAGGGTAAAGTTTGTTGCATGTTGCGCGCCGTTTTGATCAACCATTAATGGAAGATTAAGTTGCTTACAGCGTTCACGGCTCAGTGTGAGGCAGACCAAACCACGTGCATGGGTAATCATGAAGTTAATATCTTCAGGACGAACATGCGTCGCAGCGATGACTAAGTCACCTTCATTTTCACGATCTTCATCATCCATCAGGATGACCATTTTGCCTGCACGAATATCTGCGACAAGCTCTTCAACACGACTCAGCGGCATTCGCTTTCACCTTTTAAGCTGCCAGTAACGGCATTAGTATTCGATAAATCTGGCATAGTTTACCGCATTTTAATAAATTTCGCCTGTGTGCTTGATCATCAATTAAAAAACCTAGTTCTATAACAAAGAACTAGGTTGGTTTTGCAGTCATGATGGACGCGTTATGGCGTTGAAATATCGATAGATTCAGCAGATGATTTTGCTTTTTTACCCATCAAAATCTCAGTGCGAAGGTTTTGAGCAACCGTTGCACATGCTTCATTCATACCATTAATCATAAAGGCATGACGGGTCATAATATTGCTTGGATTTGGCATTGCGACCAATTCATAATTATTTTGAATCTCTTTGAGTTGATCGTGATTCAAATGCAATGCTGCTTCTTTAGCATGTAAATGTTGAGTTAAACGTTTGGATGCTTCAATCGCATCGAGTTGCATTGCATCGACTGCACAAGCAACAGCACCGCGAGTTTGCAGTGCAAAGCGTTTATCTTCACGGTAGCGTTTATATAGAACATCTGCCAATAATTGGAAAACGCCCCCAACCATCATCAAACATTCAAGCGCATGTGGTTGATCTGCACTTGTTGATAATGTCGCACCATCCGCATTAAATTCTTGAACAACTTGAATTTTCTCTGCATCGATTTGGTAGTGCTTCGTACATAGATCAATACTTTTATCTAAGAATAATTGGCACAATTTAAAATAAGGCAAAGAAACCGATTGATTGACGCTGCTCAATAACTGTTTTGGATCATAAAACTGAATATTAAGCGCCAATGATTGGTCATCTAACGGTGCTTGATCGCTCACACTTTTTTCAATACGTGGTTTCGGTTGAGCTTTCGCTTGCTGCTGTGCTTGAGCAACCAAGGTGACAGTATTTTGCTTTTCTAAAGCTAAAGCTTGTGTTAAACGTTGAATTTCATGCTTAAGATGATTTTCTTGATTGATCTGCGCAAGATATTCACTGCGTGTTGGTCGCGCGATTGCACGATACGCAAGCCAAATTAAGCCATGAATAAACAATGAAACTAGAATCGCCAACCATTGTGTTCTTAAGATTTCTCCGATGCTTGGTTCGATCAGCGTAATTTCAACCGTTCCGACTTTTTTTTCATTTTGTAATGCATCACGGACAAAGACCTCACCTTGACGTGTCTTTGCCATACCACTAGTCGCAAGGACTTGTTTATTGGCATCCAAAATACGAATCGAGGCAACGCTCGGATTGGTTGCATAACGATTGGCGACTAATGCCAAAGAGACTGTATTTGCAGGCTCTAATTCTGAAAGACTATCTGCCACCAACTGACTGGTCATCAGTTGTCCTTGGCTGGCGCGATTTTCATTGAGCTGATGGGTTGTTGCAATCACCAATAAAAAGGTATGCAATGCAAAACTTACGGTGAGTAGGCTAGCAAATAGCCCTTGTCGAGGCGCATTCAAGTTAAACTTCCAAGGCAAATAGATTCATGGGTTATGTTATGATTCTTACAATAGTTGTCGCTCAACCACGAGTCAATTCATGCGAGAAATCATTCTTATATCCTTTTTAGGACCAGATCAACCGAATCAGTTTACTCGATTAATGCAGGTACTCTCCGTACATTCTTTGCAAATACTCGATGTTGGTCAGGCTGTTATCCATAATCAACTTACCCTTGGGATCGTTGTTGCTTCGGATAATGAGACTGCAACAGCATTAGCAATGAAAGAAATACTGATTTTAGCACATGATATTGGCTTAACTGTGCGATTTAAACCAATCTCCAACGCAGAATATGATCAATGGGTGAGTGAAGGTGGGCGTACACGTTATATCGTGACAGCATTGGCACCTGAATTAACGGCTGAACATTTGCAAGCCGTCACAAAAATTGTTTCTAGTCAAGGCTTTAACATTGAGACGGTTACACGTTTGTCAGGTCGTTTGGATTTAGATGCGGAGCAAAGTTCTCCTCGTCGTGCCTGTGTGCAATTTGGTCTCAGTGGGCAAATGTTGGATGCGCAAGCCATGCGTGCCGCTTGTTTAAGTTTATCGGGGGAGTTAAATATCGACGTTGCTGTACAAGAAGACAATGCTTATCGTCGTAATCGTCGTTTAGTGTGCTTTGATATGGACTCTACGTTGATTGAACAAGAAGTCATTGATGAATTAGCGCTAGAAGCAGGTGTGGGTGCTCAAGTCGCTGAAATTACTGAACGTGCTATGCAGGGTGAACTTGATTTCCAACAAAGTTTTAGAGCACGTGTCGCTTTATTAAAAGGATTGGATGCATCTGTTTTACCGAAGATTGCTGAACGCTTGACCATTACTGAAGGCGCAGCTCGATTGATTTCAACCTTAAAAGCATTGGGTTATCGTACGGCAATTTTATCTGGTGGTTTCCAATATTTTGCTGAATATCTTCAAGAGAAATTAGGCATTGATGAAGTTCACGCCAATATTTTAGATGTCGAAAATGGTGTTGTAACAGGCGAAGTAAAAGGCGCAATTGTCGATGGTGCACGTAAAGCTGAATTATTACGTCAGTTAGCCGATAAAATGGGAATTTCTTTAGAGCAGGCGATGGCTGTAGGGGATGGTGCAAATGATTTACCGATGCTTTCGATTGCAGGTTTAGGCGTGGCTTTCCGAGCGAAACCATTGGTTCGCCAAAATGCCAACCAAGCGATCTCAAGCGTTGGTTTAGATGGCGTGCTGTACTTATTAGGTATGCATGATAAAGATTTAAATCGTGCTTAAAATATAATCTTGGGTGTTAAATTATGCCGTGATTTGTCACGGCATACTCCATTTTGGTGCGTCATTAATCCGTCATATTTATGTCTAAATGTATAGAAAAACAACGATAAAAAAATTCAGAAAAAAGTTTTTTCTCAGCGAAAATGAGGCATGTTTTTTTGTAATGACACGCGGAAATTGACGCTATATAGAGATTCAGGTTTTTTGTAGATTAAAAAAATGTAATGACAAAAGCATATTGCGACATCTTATGTCGTATGATTAATTTCAGGCTCTTTTTTTCTAAAAAAAACGCTCCATAATGCATAAAGACGTTAATGCAATACGAATCACTGTTTAGAGATTACAGAACAATATGAGGTCTGATGATTGAATACAGACCACCTTATTTAAGACGGAGGTTTCTATGGAAGCAGCGAATTTCACCATGTGGGTTGGATTTGGCTTAATCGCTGTCGCAGTTATTGCTGTTTTCTTTTCTCCTTATCGTCGTTGGTTAGGTTTTATGTTGGCAGGTATGTTGAGCTGGGGACTGTTAGAAGTGGTGCGCTTTGGTGTGCAAACCGCGTTCGAAATGTCAGTCGCCTATAGTTATCTGACGGCACTGAGCCTCGCGATGGTGACGGTTACATTCATTCTTTTACGTGAAGACAAACAAGCACAAAAACAACTGGCAAATCGTCAGTATATTGAACATACACCTGTATATAAGGATGACCAACAACAATGTTCTAGCCGATAAATCATAATAATTCGAACAACATCAAAGGCATGCTTAGCATGCCTTTTTTGTATCAACTTTCTGCAACAAAGCTTTTACCGACGCCGCTACAATTGTGCTAGGATACGGTTGTCTTAATTTTCATCATTATACTGTGGGCATAATTGTCATGAAGCTTTCTTCTTTACCTGTGGTTAAGTTACCTATTGTTGATGTAAGCACTGATCCACTTGATTTGTTGGTGGCAGGTTTGGCGTTGCGTATGAAGCAATTGGCACGTACTAGCCCTAAGTTTATTGAGTTGGTGCATGACCGCGAGTTCCGTATTCAAATTGGTACAGATTTGGGTATGGCACGTCAGATTATTGTGAACCATGGCAAGATTGATACCGTTGCAGGTAACCCTGAAAAAGCAGACTTTATTTTACAATTTGCAGATAGTGAACAAGGTGTGAAAACACTGGTCAAAGGTGATCCAACTGCGTTCATGACAGGTATGCAAGACGGTAGCATTAAAATGGAAGGTGACTTCAGCTTACTCGTGTGGTTCAACCAGGCTGCTAAACTTATTCCACCTAAAGTGCCAAAACCTGTAAAAGAAAAATTCGTCAGGCACGTGCATTTATCAAAGAAAAACAGGCAAATGAGCCCAATAAAA
>NZ_BAEB01000019.1:0-175599 GCF_000241225.1 Acinetobacter sp. NBRC 100985
AAAAAAGGGAATACATCTATTATGTATCCCTTTTTTTGATTGATTATTTCTGTTCAGTTTTTTCTACCGCAGCTACTGGTGCTGGGTTCATACGAGCCATCAACTGTTTTACGGTAGGATTCTCAACATGTTCTTGCATGGTAGTGTTTAAAGCATTACGAGCATTTTGCGTTGTGAAATGAGCAACCTCTCCTCCAATTTCACTTGCTTTCTTTGCCCACGTCTTCCCTTCATTTGACTGATAAAAGTTTAAAGCGGCTTGTAACTCTTTCTGGCTAAACGTTTCCACATAACGCTGAACAATAAATTGTTTACGTTGTTCACTATTTAAGTTTTTAGTTAAATCAGTGAAAAAATCAGCTGGCATATCTTTTGGTAAGCGCATACGAATTTGTTCAAGAATCATTTTATCCGTATTTTCAAGTCCTTGTTCAGTACCATCAACCGAAACCAACTTCTCAGCAATTACTGTCTTTTGTTTAACATCATCAGCATAACTGAATGTACTAAGTAAGATAGTCCCCAAAATGATGATTTTTCTCATCGTATTATCCCTAATATAAATTTTCTAATGTGCTCAATATACGCGATATTTCTAAGATTTAAACCCTGAGCACAAATAAAAAACCCTATGCTATGCATAGGGTTTCAAATCATTCAAGCAAAAATTATGATACTAATTTTGGCTTACGGTTTGTTGCTTGCTCACCGCGCTTATGGAATTCTAAAACACCATCATTAAACTTAGCATCTTTTAACTCCTTACGATCTGCAAGGTAATTATTTGTGATCTTCCAAGGTGCTTGCTTACCTTGTTTTGGCATCACATCCGCTGCGCGGGCGATATAACCAGATGACATTTTACCCATGATTGTGTCATTTTCGCGCTGTGAAGGATCGGCGTGTGCAATCACCTCATCAAAACCATTTTTATCCATATGATTAATCAAACGGCAAATATAATCAGCAGCAATATCAACCTTCAAAGTCCATGATGCATTGATATAACCAATGATCATCGCCATATTAGGTACATCGCTCACCATAACGCCTTGATAAAGCATATGTTGAGAGGTATTCATTGGTTTGCCATCAATTGAACCTTGCACACCACCTAAAATCTGAATCTCTAAGCCAGTTGCTGAAATCACGATATCAGCCTCTAAATGTTTACCAGATTTCAATTGAATACCATTTGCGGTAAATTTCTCGATTTGATCTGTCTCAACACTTGCCTGACCTTCACGCAATGCTTTGAATAAGTCACCATCTGGCACAACACATAAACGTTGATCCCAAGGATTGTAGCTTGGAGTAAAGTGTTTCATATCGACTTTACCTTTCAACTGCAACTCAATGCCTTTCAACAATAAACGACGTACAGTCTTTGGATACTTTTGCGCTAGTGCATAAATACCACGTTGCATACCAATATTACGTGCACGAGTAAATTTATAAGCCGTTTCTTCAGACATAAATTTACGAGTTTTTTCATAAATAAAGTCGATAGAAGGAATCGTCGCAATATACGTTGGTGAACGTTGTAACATCGTCACATGCCCTGCACCACCTTTAACCATAGAAGGCACAAGAGTAATTGCAGTAGCACCACTACCGATAATCACAACTTTTTTACCTGTGTAATCTAAATTTTCAGGCCAATGTTGTGGATGAATAAACTGACCTTTGAAATCTTCTTGTTTCGGGAATGTAGGTGCATAACCTTGATCGTAGTTATAGTAGCCTGTACAGCCCATTACGAAGTTTGCAGACCACGTTTGTTTTTTCTTATTGTTGTCTTCGATCTCAACTAACCATTTTTTCTTTGTAGAATCATAGTTCGCAGAAAGTACACGATGACCAAAGTGAATTTTATCTTTTAACTGATTTTCGCTAATGACATCACTTAAGTAGCCTTTGATCTCAGCGCCACTTGCCAATACTTTGTCTTTTGCCCATGGCTTGAAGTTAAAACCAAACGTTGACATATCCGAATCAGAACGAATACCAGGATAGCGGAATAAATCCCAAGTTCCACCAAAGCTTTCACGACGCTCTAAGATTTCAAATTTGCGTTGTGGACAGTTTTTAGAGAGATGCACAGCTAACCCAATCCCAGAGATACCTGCACCAATAATCAATACATCAACTTGCTTTTCCATTTTTTTTATACCCTGTATAAACCATGACTTTATTAAAGCACAAATTTGACAATACACAATGTCAAGTTTAGTCATTCATCGGTTTTTTCATGTCACTTCGGGACATTTTTAGAAAAAGAGAGTGTAAAAAAACCTGAGATTTTTGCTTGGATTTGCAATTTATTAAAGGATCGGAGTTTAAAAAATTTATTTTCGCCTTATAACCAAAAAATTTAATTTAAGTAATATGTGTAAAGCATGAAAAATATGTTAACCCCAATGAATGTATAAATAATTTGTTATAAAATTTTAACGTAAATAGAAAGTTCAATACACTCACATACAAAGTATCGAATTAACCTTTAGCAATCATAATGTTATAAGACAAGCTGTTAATAGAGTATAAGCAATTGATTCCAAATTTATCTGCCGAAATCATACCAGCAAAATCTGCTGCTGGAATTAACTTAGGATTAGATTTCAACACTTTTAGAGCATTATCCGATTATCAAATCATTCATGATTATAATGAATCTGAAAACGTCTGTTATGAGAAAGATAAGTGGCTGATTTTATATCGTAATTTAATACTACCATGGGGGGAGTCCATTAATGAAATATGTTGTTATTGGAATAAAACCGTCACTCTAACATTCAATGCAGATACCAAAAAATTAGAATTCATCTATGTAGCGAAGGGGTATCAAGGAAAATTATTAGGCTTATTAGGAATAGGTGATAGATTAGATTCGGTCAAAAACCAATATAATTTTTATTTCGAAGGTGACAGGCACTATCTTGAATTTACAGAAGATAGCAATCAAGCTGGTGAAATTATTCCTGTGGAGATTGAAACAAACTATAGAACAGCATACTCAGCAGAATATTCAGATCAGTTCATTGAAGCTTTCTTAATCTACTTGCCCCCTAGTGAAAGAAATCATTGAAACCTAATTAAGTAATTTAAATAGACCATACAGCCCTTTTAAATATCACTTCGCACAATATCCTAGCAATAAAAAAGGTCGGTTATTACACCGACCTTTTTGAACAACTGAGCTGCTCTTGTATAGAAGTATTATTTTACTTCACGATCTACAAGTTCAACGTAAGCCATCGGTGCAGCATCACCTGCACGGAAGCCCGCTTTAAGAACACGTAGATAACCGCCGTTACGCTCTTTGTAACGAGGGCCAAGAACGGTAAATAATTTACCAACAGTTGCTGCAGAACGAGTACGAGCAAACGCTAAACGACGGTTTGCTACTGTATCGTTTTTAGCTAAAGTGATTAAAGGCTCAGCAACGCGGCGAAGTTCTTTCGCTTTAGGCAAAGTTGTTTTAATTAACTCGTGCTCAACTAAAGCATTCGTTAAATTTTGGAACAACGCCTTACGATGGCTGCTTGTACGGCCTAATTTCACACCACTATTACGATGACGCATGGTGATAGTCCTACTTAATTAACGGCTACGATAGGCAAATCGGTCATCCATACGGAGACTAGCTGGTGGCCAGTTCTCTAAACGCATGCCGAGTTGTAAACCTTTCGATGCCAAAACATCTTTGATCTCTGTTAACGATTTTTTACCTAAGTTAGGAGTTTTTAACAACTCAACTTCTGTACGTTGAACAAGATCACCAATGTAGTAAATATTTTCTGCCTTCAAACAGTTAGCAGAACGAACAGTAAGCTCGAGATCATCTACTGGACGAAGCAAAATTGGGTCAACTTCTTCGCGAGGTTCTTGAGCAACAGGAGTTTGATCTTTCTGAAGGTCAACAAAGATTGCAATTTGTTGTTGCAAGATTGTTGCCGCTTTGCGGATTGCTTCTTCAGGATCAACAGTTCCGTTAGTCTCAAGATCGATCACTAACTTATCAAGATCGGTACGTTGTTCTACACGAGCATTTTCTACTGTGTAAGAAACACGCTTGATCGGGCTATATGAAGCATCTAACTGTAAACGACCTACTGGACGTGTTTCACCTTCTGGGAAGCGTGAGTCAGATGTTTCATAACCACGACCTTGAGCAACTTTAAGGCGCATTTTTAATGAACCAGTTGAACTCAAAGTACCAATTAAATGATCAGGATTAACCACTTCAACATTATGAGGTAAACGAAGATCAGCAGCTGTTACATCACCTGCGCCTTGTTTCTCTAATGTTAAATATGCTTCATTTTGATCGAACAGCTTAATAGACAATCCTTTTAGGTTCAGCAAGAGCTCGACGATGTCCTGCTGCAAGCCTTCTAAAGTACTGTACTCGTGCTCGACACCTTCTATTTCTACTTCAACCACAGCAGCGCCAGGTAAAGAAGACAATAGAATGCGACGTAAAGCATTGCCTAGAGTATGACCAAAGCCACGCTCCAAAGGTTCCAGAATCACTTTTGCCGAGGTCCCGCTCACCGCTTCGACCTTGATCGCTTGCGGAGTTAGAAACTCGTTTGCAGTACGCGTCATTTATTGCTACCTCAAGGATTATTTAGAATACAATTCTACAATCAAGCTTTCGTTGATTTCAGCAGGTAAATCAGAACGATCTGGTGCAGCTTTGAACGTACCTTCTAACTTAGAATGGTCAACTTCAATCCAAGCTGGGGTACCACGTTGAGCAGCTAACTCAATTGCATTTTTAATACGCAATTGTTGCTTAGCACCTTCATGAACTGCAATTACATCGCCCGCTTTAACTTGAATAGACGCAATGTTTACACGACGACCATTTAAAGTAATAGAACGGTGACTTACTAACTGGCGAGCTTCTGCACGTGTAGAACCAAAACCCATGCGATAAACTACGTTATCAAGACGGCTTTCAAGCAATTTCAACAAGTTCTCACCTGTTGCGCCTTTAACACGAGCTGCTTCTTTATAGTAATTACTAAATTGACGCTCTAACACACCGTACATACGACGTACTTTTTGTTTTTCACGTAATTGTAGTGAGTACTCAGATTGCTTACCACCGCGTGCCTGACCATGTTGACCAGGTGCTTTGTTAGCTTTTTTAGTTTTGACGTCAAATGGTTTAACGCCAGATTTAAGTTGCAGGTCTGTCCCTTCGCGGCGAGAGAGTTTGCATTTTGGACCAATATAACGAGCCATGAATGTTTCTCCTTACACGCGACGTTTTTTAGGTGGACGGCAACCGTTGTGAGGAATTGGAGTCACATCGGTAATGCTGTTAATCTTATAACCCACTGCGCCTAATGCACGAACCGCAGACTCACGACCTGGACCAGGACCTTTTACAAGGACGTCTAGGTTTTTCAAACCGTAATCCAAAGCTGCTTTACCAGCAACTTCAGCAGCTACCTGAGCAGCGAACGGAGTTGATTTACGTGAACCACGGAAGCCTTGCCCACCTGAGGTAGCCCAAGCCAATGCATTACCTTGACGATCGGTAATCGTTACAATGGTGTTATTAAAAGACGCGTGAATGTGTGCAACACCTTCAGAGACGGTACGAGTGACCTTCTTGCGTGTGCGAGTATCTTTAGCCATCTTTTAGCTTCCAGAAATCTTACTTTTTAATCGGTTTGCGCGGACCTTTACGGGTACGTGCGTTAGTTTTGGTGCGTTGTCCGCGAACAGGCAAGCTGCGACGATGACGAAGACCGCGGTAGCAGCCTAAATCCATTAAACGTTTAATGTTCATGGAAATTTCGCGACGTAAATCACCTTCGGTAGGAACCTTAGCAACTTCTGCACGAATCGCATCAAGCTGAGCATCATCTAATTCACGAATCTTTGTAGTTTCAGTGATACCTACAGCAGCTAAGATATTCTTAGCAGTGTGGCGACCGATACCAAAAATATACGTGAGAGAGATAACAGCATGCTTGTTATCCGGAATGTTTACACCGGCAATACGAGCCATTCAATTTTCTCCAAAAAGGCAGTTAAGATAATCAACCGCCCCACAAAAATCTTGAGGGGCGGATAATAACCTAATTAGCCTACTGAAATCAACAGGTCTTAATTAAATTAACCTTGACGCTGCTTATGACGAGGTTCTGCGCTACAAATTACGCGAATAACCCCATTACGACGGATAACTTTACAGCTACCACAAATTTTCTTTACAGAAGCTTGTACTTTCATGATGAAAACCTCTAAGTGCGCTTATCCCTGAGGATGAGCAGTCGTTTTTCTCATTAACGTTTGATTATCATATTGATGCGAAGTTAAGTGCGCTTGAAGTTGCGCCATAAAGTCCATCACTACAACAACTACGATCAGCAACGATGTTCCACCCAAATGGAATGGAATACCGAATGAACTTTGTAGAATCATTGGCATTAAACATACAACAGTGATGTAAATTGCACCAATAAACGTCAAACGGTTAAGAATATGATCTAAATAACGAGCCGTTTGCTCACCTGGGCGGATACCAGGCACATAAGCTCCACTGCGCTTTAAATTCTCTGATACTTCTTTCGGACTAAAAACAAGTGCCGTATAAAAATAACAGAAGAAAATAATTAACGCGCCAAAGAGCATTAAATATAACGGCTGTCCAGGCGATAATACCAATGCCAAGTCTTGCAGACTACGTTTTACAATCCCTGCATTTGGATCAGCACTACCTAACCATTGACCCAAGCTCGCTGGAAATAATAACAATGAGCTTGCGAAAATCGCAGGAATAACACCTGCCATATTAATCTTTAATGGCAAATGTGTTTGCTGTGCAGTAAATACACGACGACCTTGTTGTTTCTGAGCATAGTTTACTGGAATACGACGCTGTGCTTTTTCAATAAACACGATCGCAGTTAAAACAGCTAGTGATAATAAACCAAATACTGCTAAACCAATTAAACTACCTTGACCATTCTGTACAGATGTAAATGACTGAATCACCAAGTTTGGCAAACCAGCAACAATACCTGCAAAAATGATCATTGAGATCCCGTTACCAACACCACGTTCGGTAATCTGTTCACCCAACCACATCAAAAACATTGTGCCTGCAACTAAAGAAGTTACAGCTGGAATATAAAATGCAAGGCCTGAGGTTAAGGTAATACCTTGACTGATCAAGCCTGCACACATCCCTACACCTTGCACAAGTGCAAGTAGCAAAGTGCCGTAGCGTGTGTATTGATTGATTTTACGTTTGCCTTGCTCGCCTTCTTTTTTCAAAGCTTCTAGCGAAGGAACTACCGTAGACATTAACTGCACGATAATCGATGCAGAAATGTAAGGCATGATACCAAGCGCTAGAATCGACATACGTTCTAATGCACCGCCAGAAAACATGTTAAATAAACCTAAGAAGGTACCTTCATTAGCTTTAAAAAACCGTGCTAGCGCTACATTATCAATACCCGGCAACGGAATATGCGCTCCTAGTCGAAAGACCAACAACGCGCCAATCAAGAACATTAATCGGCGGATAATTTCACGATATTTCACATGAAATGGCTGACCTTTCATCATGTTAACATGACCTGAAGAACTAGGAGTCATAGACACTCGAGATTACTCCTCGACTTTACCGCCAGCAGCTTCAACAGCTGCTTTAGCGCCTTTAGTCAACGCAACACCTTGTACAGTGAATGCACGAGTGATTTCACCAGAAAGCACGATGCGAGCACGAATTTGGTCACGACGAACAACATTCGCAGCTTTTAAAGTTTCAAGGCTAACTACGTCGCCTTCCACTTTATTTAACTCAGACAAGCGTACTTCAGCAGTTTTCAAAGCGATTTGGCTAGTGAAACCGAATTTAGGTAAACGACGATATAACGCTGTTTGACCGCCTTCAAAGCCTGGACGAGTACCACCACTTTTACGTGAGTTTTGACCTTTGATACCACGACCACCAGTCTTACCAACACCAGAACCGATACCACGGCCTAGACGACGGTTTTCACGCTTTGCACCTTCTGCAGGTGAAAGTTCATTTAAACGCAGAGTCATGGCTTATTCCTCTACACTAACCATATAGTAAACTTTGTTGATCATACCACGGTTAGAAGGCGTATCTTGCACTTCTACAGTATGACCAATACGACGCAGACCTAGACCTTGTAAGCAAAGTTTATGATTTTTTAAACGATGCGAAGAAGATTTAGTCTGGGTAACTTTAATCGTTTTCATGATTGATTACCCTTGAATTTGTTCTACTGAAAGACCACGTTTCGCAGCGACTTTCTCAGGAGAAGTCATATCACGCAAACCTTTAAAAGTTGCGTTTACTACGTTAGCAGCATTAGTAGAACCATAACATTTAGCAAGTACGTTATGTACACCTGCAGCTTCAAGAACAGCACGCATAGCGCCACCAGCGATTACGCCAGTACCTTCTGAAGCAGGTTGCATGTATACACGGCTTGCACCATGACGAGCATTCACAGGGTGTTGTAAAGTAGTACCCGCGAGGTCTACAGTAATCATGTTACGACGAGCAGCTTCAAGTGCTTTAGAAATAGCAGCTGGAACTTCACGTGCTTTACCACGACCAAAACCTACACGACCGTTACCATCGCCCACAACAGTTAATGCTGTGAAAGAGAAAATACGACCACCTTTAACAACCTTGGCTACACGATCAACGGCAACCAGCTTTTCAACGAGACCTTCGTTTTGTTCAACTTTCGCCATGATTAGAACTCCAAGCCGCCTTCACGAGCAGCATCAGCCAAGGCTTTGATACGACCATGATATTTAAAACCAGAACGGTCAAATGCAACTTTAGTAACACCAGCTGCTTTAGCACGTTCTGCGATCAAAGCACCAACTTTCGTCGCAGCTTCAACATTACCAGTAGTACCACTACGTAAAGATGCATCCAAAGTAGAAGCTTGCGCTAAAACTTTGCCACCATCTGCTGAAATAACTTGAGCATAGATGTGACGCGGCGTGCGGTTTACACACAAACGAGTCGCACCCAATGCACGAATGTGCAAGCGTGTGCTTTTCGCACGACGCAAACGGGTTTGTTTCTTTTCGTTCATAAGAACCTCGCGCCTTATTTCTTCTTAGCTTCTTTACGAAGAATAACTTCATCCGAATAACGAACACCTTTACCTTTATATGGTTCAGGAGAACGGTATGCACGGATTTCCGCTGCCACTTGACCTAACAACTGCTTGTTTGCTGATTTCAAAATGATTTCAGTTGCAGTTGGAGTTTCCGCTGTTACACCTTCAGGTAAAGCATAGTCAATTGGGTGTGAGTAACCGAGTGCAAGGTTCACAACAGAACCTTTAACTGCAGCTTTATAACCAACACCAACGAGCTGTAACTTACGTTCGAAGCCTTCACTAACACCTTTTACAAGGTTATTCAATACAGCGCGAGCAGTACCAGCTTGCATCCAAGCGTCTTTCGACTCTTTAGCTGGAGCAAGTTGAAGTTTACCTTCTTCCTGTTTTAGCTCGACCAGCGCATGCAGGTTGAAAGACAATGTACCTTTGCTGCCTTTCACTTCGACCTGCCGGCCGTTCTGAGTAACTGTTACACCATTAGGTACAGTTACTGGGGCTTTAGCCACACGAGACATGAGGAATCACCTATTAAGAAACAAAAGCAATAACTTCACCACCGATGCCCGCAGCACGTGCAGCGCGATCAGTCATGATGCCTTTGCTTGTAGAAACAATTGCAACGCCTAAACCTTGCTTAACGCTAGGAAGTTTATCTTTACCACGGTATTGGCGAAGACCTGGACGGCTTACGCGCTTAACCATTTCGATAACTGGCTTGCCTTCGAAATATTTTAACGTAATAGTCAAAGTAGATTTAGTGTCTTCTTGAGCCACTTCTACATTTGAAATATAACCTTCTTGTTGAAGTACGTTTGCAATTGCAACTTTCAACTTAGAAGAAGGCATAGAAACAGTTTGTTTCTTTGCCATTTGTGCGTTACGAACACGTGTTAACATGTCGGCAACGGTATCTTGCATACTCATTTAGTCGCTCCTTACCAGCTTGCCTTAACAACGCCTGGTACATCACCCTGCATTACTGTGTCACGTAATTTGTTACGGCTTAAACCGAACTTACGGAAGTAACCATGAGGACGACCAGTTAAACCACAGCGGTTACGAAGACGTACTGGAGATGCATTACGTGGCAATGCTTGTAACTTTAACATCGCTTCGAAACGTTCTTCGTCACTTGCGTTTACATTTGCAATAACAGCTTTTAATTCAGCACGTTTTGCAGCGTATTTTGCAACTGTCTTTTCGCGTTTCAATTCGCGATTAATCATACCTTTCTTAGCCATATCGACCTCTTATTTGAACGGGAAGCCGAATGCACGCATAAGCGCACGGCCTTCGTCATCGCTACGAGCAGTTGTCGTAATCGTGATGTCTAAACCACGGATACGATCAATTTTGTCAAAATCGATTTCAGGGAAAACGATTTGCTCTTTTAAACCCATAGAGTAGTTACCACGACCATCAAATGATTTCGCAGAGAAACCACGGAAGTCACGGATACGAGGGATTGCGATCGAGATCAAACGATCCAAGAATTCGTACATTTGGTCGCCGCGTAAAGTTACTTTACAACCGATCGGCCAACCATCACGGATTTTGAAACCTGCGATTGATTTACGAGCAAGAGTCACAACTGGTTTTTGACCAGCAATGAGTTGCATGTCAGCAACAGCGCCATCTAATAATTTCTTATCAGTTGCAGCTGCGCCTACACCCATGTTAAGGGTGATTTTAGTGATGCGTGGAATATCCATCACGTTCTTAACGCCAAGTTCTTCTTTTAACTTCGCTTTAAGTTCGTCATTGTAACGTGCTTTAAGTCTGGCCATTGCCTTTTCAACCTATTACTTCGCTGCCGCCACTGATTCACCATTTGATTTATAAACACGAGTTTTCGCGCCATCAATCACTTGGTAACCAACACGGTCAGCCTTTTGGGTTGTAGCATTAAAAATTGCCACGTTTGAGATATGAAGCGTAGCCTCTTGAGTAACGATACCGCCTTCAGCGCCAGTTACACGGTTTGGCTTTTGGTGCTTCTTCACTAAGTTAAGACCTTCGACCTTAACTCGATCTTCAGAAACAGACAAAACAGTACCCTGTTTGCCTTTTTCTTTACCTGCGATCACGATTACTTGATCGCCTTTTTTAATCTTAGCCATGATTGCCTCTTATAGAACTTCAGGAGCCAATGAAATGATTTTCATGAACTGTTCAGTACGAAGTTCACGAGTCACTGGTCCGAAGATACGAGTAGCAATCGGAGCTTTGTTGTTATTCAAAATAACAGCTGCGTTATCGTCGAAACGAATAACTGAACCATCTGGACGACGGATGCCGAATTTTGTACGAACAACTACAGCATTCATCACGTCACCTTTTTTAACACGTGCGCGTGGGATTGCTTCTTTTACAGTAACTTTAATAATGTCGCCAACAGAAGCATAACGACGATGTGAACCACCAAGTACTTTAATACATTGTACGCGGCGTGCACCACTGTTGTCTGCTACGTCGAGCATACTTTCGGTTTGAATCATTGCCCTACTCCAAAACCGAGCATCACCGGTCACAATTTCGAAAGGCTCAAAGAGTACTCGAAATTGTCCGATGATGCAACAAGAACGTCTAATTACTCAGCAGCAGCTTCAACTACTTCCACTAAAGTCCAAGCTTTAGTTTTAGAAATTGGGCGGCTTTCTTTGATGGTCACTAAGTCGCCAGTTTTAGCAACATTGTTCTCATCGTGAGCGTGTAATTTAGTTGAACGGCGGATTGATTTGCCATACAACGGGTGTTGAACGCGGCGTTCAATAAGCACAACAATAGACTTGTCCATTTTGTCGCTTACGACTTTGCCGGTTAACGTGCGGACTGTTTTTTCACTCATTGTCCGTTCCCCTGTTTTTCGGTAAGGAGTGTCTTGATACGAGCAATTGTCTTACGAGCAATTTGCACTTCATGCGATTTGCCTAATTGACCAGTTGCTTTCGCCATACGAAGACGGAATTGGTTAAGCTGTTGCTCATCAAGCAAAGCCTTCAACTCTTCTACCGATTTTTCACGTAGATCTTTAGTTTTCATTACATTACCGTCCGAGTCACGATAGTGGTTTTAAACGGAAGTTTAGCAGCAGCTAAAGCAAATGCTTCACGCGCTAACTCATCGTTAACACCTTCAATTTCGTACAGGATCTTACCTGGCTGGATCTGACAAACCCAGTATTCCACGCTACCTTTACCTTTACCCATACGAACTTCTAATGGTTTTTCGGTAATTGGTTTGTCCGGGAATACGCGGATGAAGATTTTACCACCACGCTTAATACGACGGCTGATGGTACGACGGCAAGCTTCAATCTGACGAGCAGTCATACGACCACGTTCAGTTGCTTTAATTGCAATCGAACCAAATGATACTGTACTACCACGATGCGCTAGACCAGTGTTACGGCCTTTGTGCACTTTACGGAATTTGGTACGTTTAGGTTGCAACATGGATTATTCTCCCTTGTCAGCAGCACGGTCATTGCGACGACCACGACGCTCTTGACCTTCACCACGACCACGACCACGTTTAGCTGGACGCTCTTCAGCAGGAGCAGGGTTCATGACTTGTTTCATGCCACCTAAGATCTCTCCACGGAAAATCCAAACTTTAACACCGATCGTACCGTAAGTAGTTTCTGCACGGAAAGTAGAGTAGTCGATATCCGCACGAAGTGTATGCAAAGGTACACGACCTTCACGATACCATTCAGTACGAGCGATCTCTGCACCACCTAAACGGCCAGAAACTTCAACTTTGATACCTTTAGCGCCAGCACGCATCGTGTTTTGAACCGCACGCTTCATAGCACGACGGAACATAACACGCTTTTCTAATTGAGAAGCAATTGCTTCAGCAACTAAACGAGCGTCTAAGTCAGGGCGATCGATTTCGTTGATGCTAACTTGCGCAGGAACACCCATAATGTTAGTGAGTTCGCGCTGTAATTTTTCAATGTCTTCGCCTTTTTTACCGATAACGATACCAGGACGAGCAGTGCTAATCGTTACTTTAGCAGCGCCAGTAGGACGTTCGATAAGAATGTTGCTTACCATCGCGTTCTTAAGTTTTTTAGTTAAAAACTCACGAACTTGAAGATCTTTAAGCAAGTATTCAGCGTATTGTTTCGGATTCGCATACCAGTTAGCGTTATGGCGTTTCACAACACCTAGGCGGATACCGATTGGATGAACCTTCTGACCCATATCAAACCCCTACCTTAACGGTGATGTGACAAGTACGCTTAGTAATACGATCTGCACGGCCTTTAGCACGTGGCATGATACGTTTAAGGCTCATGCCTTCATCAACGTAAATCGTAGTTACTTTAAGGTCATCAACATCTAAGCTGTTGTTGTGTTCAGCATTCGCGATTGCAGATTCAAGTGCTTTTTTAACAAGCACAGCTGCTTTCTTGTTGCTGAAGTTTAAAATGTCTATCGCACGTGCAACCGACTTACCACGGATCAAATCAGCAACTAAACGTGCTTTTTGTGCCGAGATAGCGGCACCGCGTAATTTAGCAGTTACTTCCATCATAGCACCTATTAACGTTTAGACTTCTTATCAACACCGTGACCACGATAGGTACGAGTTGGCGCGAATTCACCCAATTTATGACCAACCATGTGCTCAGTAACAATTACTGGAACGTGGTTACGGCCATTGTGAACAGAAATTGTTAAACCAACAAAGTCTGGAAGGATCATTGAACGACGTGACCATGTTTTGATCGGCTTACGGTTGTTAGCAGCAATCGCAGCTTCAACCTTAGCGAACAAATGCGCGTCGACGAATGGACCTTTTTTTAATGAACGAGGCATTATTCAGATTCCCTTACTTGACGCGACGGTCGCGAATAATCATCTTAGTCGTACGCTTGTTGGTACGTGTCTTGTACCCTTTAGCTTTTTGACCCCATGGACTTACAGGTTGAATACCCTTACTACGTCCTTCACCACCACCGTGCGGGTGATCTACCGGGTTCATCGCCATACCACGAACGGTAGGACGAACACCACGCCAGCGCGCAGCACCAGCTTTACCCAATGAACGAAGGTTGCTTTCTTGGTTAGAAACTTCACCAATTACAGCGCGACATTCAACGTGAACTTTACGCATTTCACCAGAACGTAAACGAACGATAGCGTAAGAACCATCACGACCCAACAATTGAACTGAAGTACCAGCAGAACGCGCTAATTGAGCACCCTTACCGATTTTAAGTTCAAGATTGTGAAGTGTAGAACCGATTGGCATGTTACGAAGTGGCAAGCAGTTACCTGGACGAATTGGAGCATCGTTACCAGATTGAACTTTATCACCAGCACGTAAGCCTTTCGGCGCAATGATGTAACGACGTTCACCGTCAGCATATTTCAACAAAGCAATATGAGCTGTACGGTTAGGATCGTATTCGATGCGCTCAACAGTCGCTGGAATACCATCTTTGTTACGTTTGAAATCTACGATACGGTAGTTTTGCTTATGACCACCACCCACGTGACGTGTAGTGATGTGACCATTGTTATTACGACCACCAGTACGTTTTTTAGCTTCTACCAACGGTGCATAAGGAGCGCCTTTGTGAAGGTGGTCATGAACCACTTTCTCTACAAAGCGACGTCCTGGAGACGTTGGCTTACATTTTTGAATAGGCATAGTTTTCGTCCTTATTCCGCTGCGTTTTCAGCGGTATCGCCCAAGTCAGCCATTTCAACATCTTGGCCAGCTTTCAGGGTGACGTATGCTTTTTTAACATCAGAACGACGTCCTAATGTACGACCAAAGCGTTTTGTTTTACCTTTAGTGATCGTTGTATTTACTTTAACAACTTCAACACCGAAGAGTTGCTCAACTGCTTTTTTGATTTCAAGTTTGTTTGCATTTAATGCAACTTTAAATACTTGAACACCAGCAGTATCACCTAAAACTTGCGCTTTTTCTGAGAATACTGGTCCTTGTAGGACTTGATATAAACGTTCGTTGTTCATCCGAGTTCTACCTCAATTTTCTTAGCAGCAGCTACAGACATGACAACTTTATCGAATGCGATCAAGCTAACAGGATCAATTGCAGTTGCATCAACCACATCAACGTGTGGAATGTTGCGCGCTGCAAGATACAAGTTCTCATCTACAGCATCTGTAACGATCAATGCACGAGTTGCATTCAAGTCGTTCAATTTAGCAAGCAATTCTTTAGTCTTAGGAGCTGCAACAGCAAACTCTTCAACTAATACAAGACGATCTTGGCGAACAAGTTCAGCTAAGATACATTGCATTGCACCGCGGTACATCTTACGGTTTACTTTTTGAGACCAATCTTGTGGACGAGCAGCAAAAGTTTTACCACCACCAACCCAGATCGGGCTACGAATAGAACCCGCACGAGCGCGACCAGTACCTTTTTGACGGAATGGCTTCTTACCACCACCAGAAACGTCTGCACGTGATTTTTGAGCACGAGTACCTTGACGACCACCAGCTAAGTAAGCTGTAACAACTTGGTGTACAAGAGCTTCGTTAAATTCACGACCAAAAGCAACTTCTGATAATTCAACCGCAGCGCCAGAAACAGTTTTTAAATTCATTCTATTTCACCTTACGCTTTGATGGTAGGACGTACAATCACGTCACCATTCGTTGCACCAGGGATTGCACCTTTAACAACTAAAACAGAACGTTCAGCGTCAATAGATACGATTTCAAGACCTTGAACTGTTACGCGTTCATCACCTAAGTGACCAGCCATTTTCTTGCCTTTGAACACGCGACCAGGTGTTTGGTTTTGACCTGTAGAACCTAATACACGGTGAGATACAGAGTTACCATGAGTAGCATCTTGCGTACGGAAGTTCCAACGCTTAACACCACCTTGGAAGCCTTTACCTTTAGACTGACCAGTTACGTCAACAATTTGACCAACTGTGAACAAGTCAACACCGATAGAACCACCAACTTCACGGCCTTCAAGCTCAGCTTCAGTAACACGGAACTCTTTAACTAAACGACCAGCAGCAACACCCGCTTTCGCGAAGTGACCTTTCTGAGCGTTAGTTACGCGCGATTCGCGACGTTCACCAGTAGTTACTTGAATTGCTTGATAACCATCAGTCTCAAGTGTTTTGATTTGCGTAATGCGGTTTGGATCGACTTCGATAACTGTAACAGGTACAGATACACCAGCATCTGTAAAGACGCGAGTCATACCACATTTGCGACCGACTAAACCAATAGCCATGTGCATAAACCTCTAATAAAGCGGCCTAATTAACTTAAACGTTAATCAACCGAAAGCCTTAACCCAAAGCGATCTGAACATCTACACCAGCAGCAAGATCCAACTTCATCAATGCATCAACAGTTTTATCTGTAGGTTGAACGATGTCGATCAAACGTTTATAAGTGCGGATTTCATACTGGTCACGAGCGTCTTTGTTGACGTGTGGTGAAGTAAGAACGTTGAAGCGTTCGATGCGAGTAGGCATCGGGATTGGACCACACACTTGTGCGCCAGTACGCTTAGCGGTTTCTACGATCTCTTGAGCAGATTGATCGATCAGACGATGATCAAAAGACTTCAAACGGATACGAATTCTCTGGTTAGACATACCAGTAAACTCCAAGCCAAATATATAAAGAATCACCCATGACGCACCTCACCATTTGGCAAGTGTCAAGGGCAGTGAAATTCACTAAGGTCGTGATCGATGCCACGACTGTAATGCGTTAACTACTTTCTTCGTAGAAAACGCCCTCCATTTGAGGGTCGCTTATTATAACTATTGTTTAAGTCTTATGCAATTCTTCTTTTAATTTTTTAACTTTAAAGTTTTGTTAAGCACTCACTACATACTCAATCGCTTGGTTTAACAACGTATTCCCCTGTTCAAATTTAGTTTGATTTGATCGTTTTAAATCACTCATTGACTGAACATACTCTCCATCAAAAATTGCCAAGTCCTCTTCATTTTCAATTAATAGCTGTAAAGCATGCGGTGTCATTTCAGGATGAAATTGGAAGCCCAATACATTTCGGCCAATTTGATAGAGTTGATTACGGCATACTTTATTTTCAGCCAAACGCACACCGCCTTTTGGAATTTCAAAAGTTTCGCTATGCCATTGCATAATATTAATCTTCTCAGGAATCTGAAAGCATTCTTCTGGAATATGTGAAGCTCTACCAACATCCATCCAACCTAATTCCTGATGACGATTACGGCTCACCGCTGCGCCTAATGCATTTGCTATAAGTTGCCCACCAAGGCATAAACCGATTGCAGGCTTACCTGCTGCTAAATAACGACGTAACCATCTTTTTTCTAGTTTCAACCATGGATAATTCGCTTCATCATTCACACTCATGGTTCCCCCCATGATAATGAGTAAATCAACTTCATCCACTCGAGGTAATGCTTCTAGTTCTAATGGCAAATCTACAGGTAAGGCAAAAAATTCGGTTGCCGTAATCTTTGCCTTATGTGCCTTTAGGAAGTCATAACAACTCCCATAACCTTCGCCTGCAATGTGCTGAAAATAATGCACTCTTAAATGCGACTTCATGCGCTCAAACCTATTATCGTTAGAATGATAAGTAAGTCTTAGCAAAAATAAAGCCAGTTTTTCTCCAAGCGCTTTATCTGTAACGATTCTGTACAAAAGATGCAAACCACTGGCAGCTTTTGTTATTTTCTCTTAACCTAAACTATTATATTGCTTTGATTTTGCACCATGACTAAACATAAGAATGCACAAACTGATTTAATTCATGCACCACGAAAAGCTCCTCAATATATAGAAACGATTCAACCTCCCCTATATCGTGCGTCGACCATTATTTTTAAAAGCACATCGCACCTTTTTGATCGTCACTGGACCGATCGCTATGACTATAGTTATGGTACACATGGGACACCGACTACATTTACTTTAGGCGACAACATCGCTCAAATCGAAGGCGGCATTTTCAGCTTACTTGCGCCTAGTGGTCTATCTGCAATTAATTTGGTCAATAGCACTTTTTTAAGTTCAGGTGATGAAGTCTGGGTAGCCGACAACATTTATGGGCCTAATCTGGAGCATTTAAACAACCTACAAGATCGTTACGGTATTTCCGTCAAAATTTATAACCCTATTGATGCCGATAGCTTTCAGCCTACCGAGAAAAGCAAACTTATTTGGCTAGAGGCAGCGGGTTCAGTGACACTCGAATTTCCTGATCTAAAAAACTTAGTCAAAAAAGCACAACAAGCCAATGTCATCACTGTCTTAGACAACACTTGGGGGGCTGGTCTAGCATTTAATGCATTTGATTTTTCAGATGAACATTTATCAGTAGATTTAACTGTGCATGCACTCACCAAATACCCAAGCGGTGGTGGCGATATTCTAATGGGTTCAGTAGTAACCAGAGATCAACAATTACATCACAAGCTTTTCAAAATGCATGCGACACAAGGGATCTGCGTTTCAGGAGATGATAGTGCTCAAATCCAACGTAGTCTGGCACACATGTCGCTACGTTATGACCAGCAATCGCTTAATGCAATCAAAGTCTTAGATTGGTTAAAACAGCAAGCTCAATTTAGCCAGATATTACACCCAAGCTTAAACAATGCTGCGGGTCATCAATTTTGGGCTGAAGTTTGTAGTACAGGTAAAAGTGCAGGTTTAGTGAGTGTCATTTTTAAGCCAGAATACGATTTAACCGCTGTCCGTAAATTTTGCGACAGCCTGCAATTATTTAAACTGGGTTTTAGTTGGGGTGGGCCTGTGAGCTTGGTGATGCTCTACGATTTAAAACAGATGCGTTCGCTTAGCAATACACATTTACAACAAGGTTTATTGGTTCGCTTCTGTATAGGACTAGAACATCCAGAAGATTTAATTCAAGATATTCAAAACGCATTAAAACAGCTCGAATGAAATCAGAAATAGGTGAAGAATGAGTACACCAATTGTTATTGCTAAGAAAACTACAGATACAACACAAGATATCGTTTTACATTCACAATTTGCAAACCGACATGGCTTGATTGCAGGCGCGACGGGTACGGGTAAAACCGTCACACTCAAAGTTCTTGCTGAAAGCTTTTCGCGTCTTGGTGTGCCTGTATTTTTAGCCGATGCCAAAGGTGATGTTTCCAGTCTTGCAAAAGCAGGAACAAGCAGCCCTAAATTTGATGAGCGCTTGAAACTTTTAGGCATAGAGTCAGTTCCATTTGCAGCTTCACCTGTGATTTTTTGGGATTTATTTGGCCAACAAGGACACCCCATTCGCACAACGATTTCAGAAATTGGTCCACTATTATTAGCTCGGATGCTGAATCTAAATGACACGCAAGAAGGTGTGCTATCAGCAGTCTTCAGAATTGCAGATGATCAAGGCCTATTGCTCATCGACTTTAAAGATTTAAAAGCTATGCTAACCTATGTCAGTGAAAATGCGGCTGATCTTAAAGCAGAATATGGCAACCTCTCACCTGCAAGTCTTGGTGCAATCCAACGCAACTTACTGGCGCTTGGCGATCAAGGGGGCGAACAATTCTTTGGTGAGCCGAGCCTCAATATTTTAGACTTCATTCAAACCGATTCGAATGGTCATGGCTATATTAATATTTTAGCTGCTGACAAACTCATGAATACCCCCAAGCTTTATGCCACATTCCTACTTTGGATGCTGTCTGAACTTTTTGAACAGTTACCCGAAGTTGGTGATATGGATAAACCTAAACTGGTATTTTTCTTCGATGAGGCGCATTTACTCTTTGACAATGCCAGCCAAAATTTACAAGAAAAAATTGAGCAAGTGGTTCGCCTGATTCGTTCTAAAGGGGTTGGGATTTACTTCATCACCCAAAATCCACTCGACTTACCTGAAAGCGTCTTAGGACAACTTGGTAACCGTGTACAGCATGCGTTAAGAGCATTCACACCAAAAGACCAAAAAGCAGTAAAGACCGCTGCAGATACCTTTCGCGTCAACCCTGATTTTAAAGTTGATCAAGCGATCACTGAACTTGCTGTCGGTGAAGCATTGATTAGCTGCTTAGATGAACAAGGTACGCCACAAATTGTAGAACGCGGCTGGGTCATGCCCCCCTACTCGGCATTTAACCCAATTACAGCTGAAGAGCGACAAGTGATTATTGCGCAAAGCATTGTGGCGGGTGTCTATGATCAAGCAGTTGATCGAGATAGTGCTTATGAATTACTACAACAGAAAGTACTTCAACAAGCTCAACAAAAAGAAGCTGATGCTCTCGCTAAACAGCAAAGTAAAGAACAAGAAATTTTAGCCAAACAACAAGCAAAAGAACAAGAACGTTTTGCTAAAGAGCAGCAAAAAGCGGCGGAGAAAGCACAACGTGATCGCGAAAAATTAACACAAGATATTGTTGGAACATTCGCCAAAAGTGCGGCAAGAAGCTTAGGCGGCAGCACAGGTCAAAAAATTGTGCGTGGCTTGCTCGGTTCACTATTTGGCAAGAAATAAAAGTTTTTCCAACGATTAATCAAGGGATAATTTATTATCCCTTATTTTTTTATGGAATTTATTATAAGATGTATTGCAAATACACCTTATAAGATGTATTTTAAATGCATCTTATAAATCTTAGCCAAGAGAGATCACTCATGACTCCGCAGCAAATCGACCTAGTAAAAGCTACTGTTCCTGTTCTCCGTGAAAATGGTGTCGCGCTAACGGGGTACTTCTATAACCGTATGCTGGGCAATAATCCTGAATTAAAAGAAACCTTTAATATGGGACATCAACGTAGCGGTGCTCAGGCTCAAGCACTCGCAGGTGCTGTTTTAGCTTATGCAGAAAATATTGAAGACCCCTCTGTGCTACTCCCTGTCGTCGAGTTAATCGCACACAAACATGTCAGCCTGAATATTCAAGCACCTGACTACAATATTGTGGGTGAGAATCTTCTGCATTCAATTAGTGAAGTTCTCAGCATTTCTATGGATGATCCACTCATTGATGCTTGGGCTGCGGCTTATGGTCAATTAGCTGATCTTTTCATTAGCACAGAAAAAGCCATTTATGATCAACACCAACAAACCAAAGGTAGTTGGTTAGGTTGGCGTAATTTTAAAATTGCGAAAAAAGTTGTGGAAAGTGAAGAAATCACTTCGTTCTATCTCGAACCTGTCGACGGTGGCGATTTACCAAAATATGAAGCAGGCCAATACATTTCAGTTCGAGTATTTGTTCCTGAACTCAACTTAAAACAACCTCGTCAATATACTTTATCAACTTGCCCGCAAAGCGATTACCTTCGTATCTCAGTCAAACGAGAAAATGAAAAAGGCGATCTCGCAAGTGGTTGGGTATCTAGCACTTTACATAGTTTGGCAGAAGGTGCTGAAATTGAAGTATCCGCACCTACAGGCAATTTCTATCTGATTGATAGCAGTAAACGGAATGTATTTATTAGCGGTGGTGTTGGCTTAACTCCAATGATCGCGATGTTAAATCAACTTGTTACATTAGATATGCCGCAACCAGTTAGCTTTATCCATGCATGTCGCAGTAGCCATGTTCATGCCATGAAAAAGCATATTCATGCGCTTAAATCACAATATCCTCGCTTGAGCACATTCACAGCCTATGAATTCCCACATCAAAATGATGTACTAGGTGAAGACTATGATCTTGCAGGACGTTTAGATTTGAGCTCAATCGACACGGCAATCTTGCCAGTAAATGCCGATTACTATTTATGTGGCCCTATGCCGTTTATGGCAGAGCAACACAAAGCGCTGGTTGCTCGTGGCATTCCAGCTGAAAACATTCATAGCGAAGCATTTGGAACAGGCGGCGTAAAACTAAGCTGATCTCGATCAGTGTTTTGCATAAGGCTAGTCGGTGATATAGACTAGCCTTTTCTATCTATAACAATAGATTGGGCGAAGTTATGCAACTCAATAAATTTACTGATTATGCATTAAGGATTTTATTGTATGTCGCTCGTCCAAACGATGTGCCTTATACAATCGCCGATATAGCCAAAGACCTCCATGTCTCACAAAACCATTTGGTGAAAGTTGTTCACTTTATGGGGAAACAACATTGGATTGTCACCATCCGCGGCAAAGGCGGTGGAATTCGCCTAAATCCAGATGCACGCAATATCAAACTCGGTGAAATTGTTCGTATTTTGCAAGGTAATCACCAAATCGTAGAATGTAATACTCCACCTTGTGTATTACGCTCTCAATGTGGCCTGAAAGGTATCTTAGATCAAGCTCTAGAAAGCTTTTACCAAAGCCTTGACCGCTATACTTTAGGCGAAGTTTTACAACACGGTATTCTACCGTCCTCTCAAAGCTCTCATATTGATTTTTTACAACTCACTCAAAAAGCTTAACCATCACATTCGCACGATTCCCTGACATCCTTTATAATAGCTTTGCTATTTCAATTCAAAAGTAAGCTTCTATGCGTCAGCGTCAACAATCTAAAGACACCAAAGCCAAACTCGCACCTAAACAAAAAATCAGTTATGAAAAGAAAACTGATCCTGCATTAACTGAGTATGCGGTACAGTCTTTAAATTGGTTACGCCAAGCTGAGTTTTTAATGAGTGCGCCTAAGCTCGCTTTGTGCGTAGAAGATACAGGCTATGAAATTGCATTTGCAGGACGTTCGAATGCTGGTAAATCAAGTGCAATCAATGCACTAACCAATCAAAAGCAACTTGCACGCGCTTCTAAAAAACCTGGTCGTACTCAAATGATCAACTTTTTTAGCTTAGGCAATCCTGACCAACGCTTAGTCGATTTACCTGGTTATGGCTATGCTGCTGTTCCTGAAGCAATGAAAATCGTATGGCAAAAAGAGCTTGAAAACTACTTGATCCATCGTAAGAGTTTACAAGGTCTCGTACTGTTGATGGATATTCGTCATCCATTACAACACTTTGATTTAATGATGTTGGAATGGGCACACTCTCGTCATTTATTTGTACATATTCTTCTGACCAAAGCAGACAAACTTAACCGTGGTCCTGCAAATAAAACTTTGCTGGAAGTCAAACAACAGTTGAAGAAAATGAAACTTGATTTCTCGATTCAATTGTTCTCATCACTCAACCGTATCGGTTTAGAGGAACTCTCAAGCGTGATGGCTGGTCGTTTGAATTATACGCTCGAACAACCGTCTGAGTTTGACTTAAATGAAATCCCAGAAGTGTCTGAAACAGACATTGAAGAATAAAAAATGCATTTCATGCAACTTGATGCATTAAATAAATTTTAATTGTCCCGAATTGCTAAACACAAACACTAGGTCGTTTGCATATACTGCTTAGTGTTGGTTCATTGCACTATCGATTAGGACTAAACGATGAAATTACTATCATTTGTGAAGAACAAAGTTCTTGGTTCTTCGATTGACTATAAAATCCTCCCTCGAAAAGTAAAATTTGATTGGGAAAAAACACCTGTAGATTGGATTCCAAATCAGCCTTTTGCCAGCTATTTTATTAATGAAATTAACAATATTTTGCCTGCTGGTGAATTTTGGTTTTGCCGTCTATACAACAAAGTACTGCCAGAAATTACTGATGAGAAATTAAAAGAAGATGTTCAAGCTTTTATTCGTCAGGAAGCAATGCACGCTGTTGCGCATACATCTGCAAATAAAGAATATCTAAGCCAGCGCAATATTGATATTCAACGTAATTTAGACATCATGGATTTCTTATTTACCAAGGCTTTGGCTGATAAACCTTTCGGCAAAGAAGTACCTAAGATACTTGACCATCAATGGGATTTATTCCGCTTGGGTGTGATCGCTACCGTTGAGCATATGACCTGTGTTCTTGGTAAGTATGCACTCTATAACAAACGCTGGGAAGAGCTCGGTGCTGATCCTGAGATGATCGATTTGATCAAATGGCATGGTTCAGAAGAAATCGAACATCGTACAGTTGCATTTGATCTCTACCGTCATTTAGGCGGTGGCTATATTGCACGTTACTACCTTAGCGTTGCCGTAATTGTTGGCGTTCTAGGACTTTGGGTTGATGGTGCAGCGCATATCATGAGCCAAGATCCACGCTTTGCTGATAAGAAACCAAGTCTATTCAAACCTTGGGTTTGGCTAGAATGGTATAAGATCGGCAGCAAGGACAACCAAATTCTTCCAAATCCAATTTGGTTGGTTGCTCAGCAAATTGATTACTTAATGCCTTGGTATGACCCTGTAAAAGAAGGGAATACTCAAGATGCTGTGAATTACCTCAATCATTCACCAGCTGCAAAACGCGCTTTACAACAAGCTGCGTAATTCAAGTTAATAAAAAAAGCAGGAGTTATCTCCTGCTTTTTTTACGCCTGATGTATAGCGGGAAAATTAGCTTGGTTCTGTTTCTACTTGCTTCGCATAGCGATCAACAACCACACTAATCATCATATCGCCCTGTACATTCACAACGGTACGCACCGTATCCAACAAACGGTCAATTGGAAGTAAGATTGCGATTGCCTCTGCTGGTAATCCGACAGATTGCAGCACCATAATCATCGTCACCATCCCTGCACTTGGAATTCCTGGCGCGCCCAAAGATGCGATAATCGCAGTTAAGCACACAATGATTTGCTGGGTTAAACTGAGATCCAACCCCATCAGATTTGCAATAAACAATGCAGCGGCAGCCTCATAAAGGGCTGTTCCATCCATATTTAACTGCGTACCCAAAGGAATCACAAAACCCGCTGTTTGTGGACGAACGCCTAAATTCTCCTGAGCACATTTCAAACTAAGCGGCATCGTCGCCGAACTTGAACTAGTCGCAAATGCAGTCACCAATGCGGCTCTAGCTCCTCTAAAAAAGGTTATTGGATTCATCTTTCCAAATACCCAGAGCAACAACGGCAGTACCACGAGACCATGAAAAATCGTTGTACCTGTCACCACAACTGCAAACTCGAACAGTCGACTCAAAACAGAGAGGTCTTCGGTTGCAATTAATTTCGCAAGTAAGGCAAAAATCCCAATTGGTGCAAGCTTCATCACCCAACCCACCAACATCATCATTATTTCAAAAAATTGCTGACTGATTTGCCGAACTGAATTGAACCGCTCACCTCCTTTTACCAAAGCAACGCCAAGAAACAGCGCAAATACCACAACAGCCAGCACATTACCATCACTGAATGCCTTGAAAGGATTAATTAAAGTATTTTGAATAAAGTTCGTTAAAAAGCTGGATGGTGTCAGCGTAGCTGGTGTTTCATGGCTCTGCATCGCAGCCTGAAATACCGTAATATCAATTCCCTTTCCGACCTCAAAAATATGCGCACAGCTAATTCCAAGAATGAGAGCTAGTGTCGTTGTCGTTAAGCAACTCAGTGCGGTCACTTTCCAAACGCGACCAAACTGCCCACCTGCTTGTAAATTAGAAACACCCACGACAATCGAACTGAAAATCAGTGGGATCAATAACATTTTTAACAAACCAATAAAAATGCTACTTAAAATTCCAAGTCCATATAAACTATTTGCAGCAAAGACGGTATCTGGCTGTGCTGTGAGCAAAAGTCCAAATAGCACACCAAAGATTGCGGCAATTAAAATTTGTGTATTTAAATTCATTCTAAAAAATAAGGAATTGATGAACTATCAATACTATGGCATGTGCTTATTGAAGATTCGAGCAATTTTTTGTCACAGTAATCACCGGTAAAATATAGAAAAAGAATTTATAAATTGTTACTTATAATGAGAATAACGCTGATAAATCTGTTGAGCTACCGCCTGATCTGCGGGCGCTCCATCAAAACTCTGACCATTAACAGTTAAACCACATACCGAAGCATATACCACATTTTGCGCTGCACTCATCGCAAATACACGGTGAACAACATCAACCCAATCTCCGAACTGACCATTACGTTCGCGCTCTTTTACAATGTCTTCAGCTGTCCCATTTTTAATATTACAAACATGCATTAACTCCCCAACGGACGCCGAGTTAATTTCGACATAACGCAACTCATACTTCGGAGTAGGATCGGCTTCTGATTCATAACCTTTCTGCTCTCTTTGTCTTGCAATCTGAGCATCACGTGCTTCAGCTTCTGCTTTTTTTCTTGCCAATGCTTCAGGGGATCTTGCAGCTATTCCTTGTGCCTCAGCTTCTTGCATAGCCAAGTATGAAGCTTTATCAATACATTTGAATTGCTGGTTTATAACAAAACCATCTTCTAAAGCTTGATTACGTTGAGCTACTGTTGTCAAAGGCTCACCATGACAAGCTTCTTGATATTCGGCAGACAGTGATTCATTACGTGAACACCCAAAAACAATTAAACACAAACTGGCTGCAACCAAAGATTTAAAGGAGTGTTGCTTTATCAATGTAGAAATATGAGATTGAAACACCACATACACTCCAAATTAGTTATTTTTCTCTTTTAATATTACTGCGTTTCAATTTCTCTGAGCCGAATCAAGCCTTCTTGTACAGTACTACAAACAAGCTGACCATTCTGCCACATCTTACCAAAGTTCAAACCACGAGAACTCGCACTCACCGTTGCTTCCATATCGTATAGCATCCAATCATCTGCACGTAATGGTCTGTGGAAGTAAATCGTGTGATCAATACTTGCACATTGTAAGTTTGGTGAAATCCACGACAAACCATGTGGGCGTAATGCTGTGGTCATCAACGTAAAGTCTGAATAAAATGCAACAATAGCTTGATGCAATGAAATTTCATCTAGCTCTGACGGAATCGTGCCATGAGTCCGAATATAATGCGCGTAAAACGGCGCTTCTGGTTGTGGCTGAAATGGATTAACCAATTGCGTTGGTCGAATTTCGACATGACGTTCACGCATAAAACTTGCACGCACATTTTCAGGCACAAAATTAATTAGACTTTCTTTCAGTTCATTTTCGGACTTTAATGTCTCAGGTGCTGGGTATTCTGGTTCTTTATGTTGATAATTCAAACCCTCTTCAGGATAGGCAAAAGATACCATCGCAGAAAAGATTACACGCCCATGTTGAATGGCTTTGACTTGACGGCTTGCAAAACTTTTACCATCTCGAAGCGGTTCAACTTCATAAATAATCGGCGCATTTACATCCCCCCCATACAAAAAATATGCATGTAAGGAATGTGCTGGACGGTCAGTTGTATATGATGCAGCGCGTAATGCTTGACCAAGCACTTGTCCACCAAACACTCGTTTCCCGACTAAATTACGGCTATTGCCTCTAAAAATATGATCTTCAATCCTTTCTAGGGTCAACAGTTCAACGAGTTCTTGAGTCAAAGCATTCATATAATAACCTTCCAACATCAATCAGGAGAAATTAACCCATCCTTGTGGGGTTAATATTTTGATTGTGCCATAAATTCCAATAAAGATGCTCAGGATAAAATGATTCGTCCGTCACATTCGTATTTAGTTATACCTGCTAAAAATACGATTTTTAACGATAAAATCTACCAAATACGCTATATTTTGTCAGAAAATAACATACCGTTTTATGTAAGAATATCGCAGAATGTCGTGTTCATCATGACTCGATGTCAGGATTATTATTTAGGAGTTTGTAATGTCCAAGACTGGATTTGGTCAAATGTATCGCCAACTTTCGAGTAAGTTACTTGACCTTGTGGTTACCCCACATGTTCTTGGTGAAGTTCCTACAGAATCCACCACAGCAGAGCAAAGCACAACTGATTCAAATAAACTTGTGTGCTATGTTTTACAAAATTACTCTCGTAGTAATGCGCTTGTGGTTGATGGAGAAACGAGACGTTTACATTTAAAACCAGCCCTAGACCCTTTGGCTTTTGGGACTTATCAAGAAAAAAATTCAGTTCTCTTTTTGCACCATAACGAAAACAATTTCTTCAATACCCAAACCTATCCCCCGCGTCTTTTACAACTCATCGAAGCGCTAGAGCAAAATCCAGATGTAGAAGTAGAATTGGTTCCTGTGACTGTGCTTTGGGGACGTTCACCAGATAAAGAAGACTCTTGGTTCAAATTATTATTCTCAGATACTTGGGCAACACCAGGTACAGTTAAACAACTCGTCAACATTGGTCTGCATGGCCGTCAATCTTATTTAGAGTTTCACGAGCCGCAATCTCTACGTGAATTGGTAGATTATGCCAAGACCAACCATCCAAATATCTCACCAGCAACGTATATTTCCAGCTCGTTAGATACGTATTTGGATCAGCAACGTGAAGTGGTACTTGGCCCTGACTTGTCTGACCGTCGTAATGTCATGCAATCAGTGATCAAATCACCTGAGGTACAAGATGCCATTCGTCGAGAAAGCATTCAGCACAAAATCAGTATGCTTGAAGCCGAACGTCGTGCTATTGGTTATGTCAATGAAATCGTTTCTGATTATTCTGCTTCCGCAGTACGTTTTGCGGATATGGCATTAACTCGTTTATGGACGCAGCTCTATGACGGCGTTGAAGTACATAACTTCAGTACAGTCCGTGAATTAGCAAAAGACTACGAGATCGTTTATACACCTTGTCATCGAAGCCATATCGACTATTTATTATTGTCATATGTTATTTATAAACGCGGTTTGATGATCCCGTATATTGCTGCTGGTGATAACTTGAACTTACCTTTTGTAGGTCAACTACTCCGTGGTGGCGGCGCATTCTTTATTCGTCGTTCATTCCGCGGCAATGCACTTTATACCTCTGTATTCAAAGAATATTTATATAGCATTTTGTCACGCAATACACCAATCGAGTACTTTATTGAAGGTGGTCGTTCACGTACTGGTCGTTTACTTCCGCCAAAAACGGGTATGTTGGCAATGACCATCCAAGGTCATTTACGTGGCCCTGCAAAACCAATTGTTTTTGTTCCAACTTATATTGGTTATGAGCGTTTAATGGAAGGCTCAACCTATGTTGGTGAAATGCAAGGCAAGCCGAAAGAAGCTGAATCAATTTTTGGTATCGTAAAAACCTTACGAAAAATTGAACGTATCTTCGGTAAAGTACATGTGAATTTTGGTGAGCCAGTATTCCTTGATGATATTTTGAAGCAAAACAATGCCGATAATATCCAACTCGAAACGGCAAGCTCAACTGAACTCTCGAATGTGGTTTCAAGTTCTGCAAATGTCATTTTAGAAAATATTAACCGTGCAGTGGTGATCAATCCTGTTTCGCTTTTGGCTTTAATTTTATTAGCAACACCAAAACACACTTTGGATGAAGAAATCTGTGCGAAACAACTCGATATTTATCGAGATCTAGTGACAGAACATCCTTACGATGAGCGCACGCAAGTAACGCCATTATCGGGTAAAGAAATTATTGCTTATGGCTTGAAGCTAAAGCTCATCAAACGTGTTCAACACGTACTAGGTGATATTATTGCGATTGAGGACAACCAAGCGGTTCTACTCACTTACTTCCGTAACAATATTTTGCATGCCTTTGTCTTGCCATCATTGGTTGCTTCATTGGTTGAGCACAATGGTAAAATCCATAAAACAGATTTGAGTAATGTGATTCGTACCTTGTATCCATTCTTGAAAGCTGAATTGTTTATGAAATGGCAACCTTCTGAGTTACAGCAACATATTGATAGCTATATCAATGCATTGGCTGAGATAGGTCTGATTTTCCAAGATCAAGAAGGCAATCTTTTCAGCCCAACACCAAACAGTGAAGAGCATCAAAAACTCTTAACGCTTGCAATGCCTGTTAAACAAAGTTTAGAACGCTATTACATGACCTTAGCGCTGATTACGCAACGTGGTTCTGGCAATATTTCAACTAAACAAGTTGAAGAGCTTAGCCACTTACTCGGTCAACGCCTATCTGTGTTATATGAATTCAATTCACCTGAATTCTTCGATAAAGCATTATTCCAAAGTTTCATTAAAGTCTTAACTCAACAAAACTATATCCGTAACAACGATCAAGGTTTTATTGAATATGATGATAACTTCAGTGAAATGGCAGCTGGGGCACAACTTGTACTGGATGAAGCAACATTACAAATGTTGCAACACATCACGACTTTTAGTGATGAAGAACTTGCCGAAGCGTTAGAGGCTATGGCATCCCAACAAGCAAAACGCCGATTAAAGCGTAAGAAAGCTTAAGTCATAAAAAAGGCAACTTCGGTTGCCTTTTATTTTACTTTCGACACTCTAAATATTGAGGGTCATCAATACATCTCAATCGTTTGATTAATTCAACGAAATACGCATCATAGTATCCAAGATCAACATAACGATTGCGAATCTTAGCCACCATCGCTTCATATCCCTGCTTTTCAAAGTTAGAAATATCTGCCCAATAATATGCAGGAAGGTGATTTTCCCATTGAATCGCTTGCGCTGCTAAGACATTGTTATTTTTAACAAACCAATTTCTAATTTGATGCCCGAAACCAACTGGATAATCTTTGGGGCGAATAACAATGCTAATCGCAAAATAGGCGACAGGAAAATTAACCACCTGCGTCGACTCACCAAACTCTTTCTTAATGTTATACGGCAAGACACCATAAGCCGGAGCAGCCAAAATGTCGATTTTCTTTTGCTTGAACAAATCAACCGCATCAGAGAAATCTACATATGCTGCCTTTGCAGCAACACTTTGCACCAACGCCTGTTGTGGCGGATTATCTTCAAGAATACCGATACGCTTATTTTTTAATTGAGATACTTTGTTGATCTGCTGTGTATTCATGATCATATACGCTGTGCCAATTGGAATCATTCCAATTGCCTCATAGTCTTGACCAATCATACGTTTTTCGACATGTACATTATTTAAAAGTTGCAAAAACATCCGCGCAACTCGATTATTTGAAATTAAACCAATTCCACCCGTGCTACCGATGAAATGGTTATAACGATAAGTATTAAAGTTAGAAGCTGCTAATCCAGAACATTTTTTTTGGTCAAAGGCTTGGATTGCATCCTTTTCATTTTTGAAAAATTGAAATTTTAAGTCGACTCGATTTTGTAATGCAGTCAAACGTACATCTTGCAAACGACGACTAATATCACCTTTCGCACCTAGTGGGTCGAACACACACCATGTCTGCTCACCTGCCCAGCCCTCAACAGATATCAATCCTAACAACATTAAACAGATTATTTTTCTCATATCCAACCTTTTACGCCCAACTGCAAACCTCGTGCATAATTCAGGCAGTTCCTTTACGGAATTTGTTGATATTTAAAATTCAAAATCCATACCAACAATTCAAAGCATACTTGCAGTCTAGCCTAATTATTTTTCATTACTATGTACGTGTAGCAACTCAGCATAGTCATTAAAGCAAATGGGATGATTGAGTTTGAAATTAGTTTTGGCCAATCGGGTTGCAAAAATTTGCTTACCTGTATGATGCTCTGAGCTAAGCTTTAGCAGTGGTAATCCTAGTTTTTGTTGAAACCACAATAAAATCTCATGCATCGGAATCGGGATGTTATTCGTCACAATATAACTCGACTCAAAGGTTTGAATATCGACTAAAAATGCCAAGAATCTAGCTAAATCATCCATATGGATACGATTACTAAAATGAATCGCTGGATAAGTTTGTGTCTGCTCTGCAAGTCGTTTTAATCGAGCAATTGAAGTCCCATAAATCCCTGTAGGACGAACAATAATACTTTGTTGAGGATAATAATCCTGCCACAACAACTCCATTTTTCGAAGTAAATGTCCTTGCTCATCGACAGGTTGAATCACCGATTCATCATCGATACGCTGACCTTCGCTTTCACCATAAACACGAGTTGAAGAAACAATCACAATACGCTGAACAGGATGCTGCTTTAATGCTTCCGCAATCGGCTGAACACTCTCTACATAGGTGTGTTGATAGGCTTCCACGCCACTTTCAGCAGGCGCTAAAATCACATAAACCATATCAATCGGCGGAAATGATGTTAAATCAAGTTGATGAACATCTTGAATATAATGAGTAGCGTAACAATCTGTTTTTGGACTGCGACTAATTGTGCTAATGTGGTGATCTTGCTCAAATAAGTGTTTAGCGACACGCTGAGATGTTTTACCATAACCAATAAATAAAATATGCATACATACCCTTGATCAAAGATGACTTCAGTCCAGCAATTACAAGGCGTTGGTGCTGCCGCAGCGACCCTATTAGAAAAGCTTCATATTTTTAGCACGGATGATTTGCTATTTCATCTTCCCCGTGACTATGAAGATCGTAGCACTATTATTCCAATGAATCAGCTGGTTGTTGGACGAAGTTATTTACTTGAAGGTGAAGTGCGTTCTGTTGATTTCCCACCTGGAAAAAAGAAGTCTCTTGCCGCATTGCTCCAAGATGATTTTGGCAAAGTGACTTTACGTTTTTATCATATTTATAAAGGCTTAACTGATCGCATCAAAATGGGACAACGTTTACGGATTTTCGGTGAAGTCCGTGTCGGGGCCCGCGGTTTAGAACTGTATCATCCTGAAATCCAAGTCATTCAACAACACACACCTCTTCCAAAAACGCAGCTCACGGCAATTTATCCAAGTACAGAAGGACTCACTCAACCTAAGCTACGCGAATATGTTCGCCAAGCGTTGCAACATCATAGTGATGATCTTCCTGAATTATTACCAAGTAAGTACAGCAACGGTTATCAGTTAAAACAAGCCCTACACTACATTCATGAACCACCGATTGATGCCAATATGTTACAACTCAATCAAGGTTCACATCCTGCACAACAACGCTTGATTTTTGAAGAACTCGTAGCGCATCAGATTAGCTTATTGACACGTCGTGCTTATATCCGTCAGATTGCCGCACCTCGATTTAGTAGCAGTAAAATACTCGCCAAAAAACTATTAGAAGCATTGCCCTTTCAAATGACCAATGCTCAAAAGCGTGTCTCGAAAGAAATTCTACAAGATCTAAAACAAGATCAACCAATGTTACGTTTGGTTCAAGGTGATGTCGGTGCAGGTAAAACCTTGGTTGCTGCCGTTGCCGCATGTCATGCGCTTGAAGCAGATTGGCAAGTTGCGTTAATGGCACCAACTGAAATTTTAGCGGAACAACATTACTTGAATTTTAAACGTTGGTTTGAACCGCTGGGTATTGAAGTGGCTTGGCTTTCAGGTAAACAAAAGGGCAAAGCGCGTGCGCAAGCTGAGCAACACATCAAAGAGGGTCACGCCCAACTGGTTGTTGGTACGCATGCATTATTTCAAGACAATGTGGAATTTTCAAAATTAGGACTGGTTATTATTGATGAACAGCATCGTTTCGGTGTTGACCAACGTCTCGCTTTACGCAACAAAGGCGTTGATCAGTTCACACCACACCAACTAGTCATGACCGCAACCCCCATTCCTCGTACGCTTGCGATGAGTGCCTATGGTGACCTTGATACTTCTATCATTGATGAACTCCCACCGGGACGAACACCGATTCAAACCGTGACTATTCCTTTGGATCGTCGTGAAGAAGTGTTGCAACGTATCGCTAAGAATTGTCTCGAAGGCAAGCAAGCCTATTGGGTCTGTACACTAGTCGAACAATCCGAAACCTTAGATGCACAAGCCGCTGAAGCAACTTATCAGGAAATCAAAGAACGCTTTCCTGACCTTAAAATTGGATTGGTTCATGGAAAAATGAAGGCTGATGAGAAGCAAGCCGTTATGCAAGCTTTCAAAGACAATCAATCACAACTCCTGATTGCAACGACGGTGATTGAGGTCGGTGTTGATGTTCCCAATGCCTCTATTATGGTAATTGAAAATGCCGAGCGGCTTGGCCTGTCGCAACTGCATCAGCTTCGTGGTCGTGTGGGACGTGGCGCAACGGCTAGTTTCTGCGCATTACTTTATAAAACACCACTCTCACAAAATGGGCAGGAACGACTTTCAATTTTAAGAGAAAGTAATGATGGTTTTGTGATTGCAGAAAAAGATTTAGAAATACGTGGCCCCGGTGAATTACTCGGTACTAAACAAACAGGTGATATGGGCTTTCGTGTTGCTCGCTTAGAACGTGATGATCATCTACTGAGTCAAGCACATTATGTGGCTGAACACATTCTCAAAGATTACCCGCAACATGCAGAAGGCTTGCTGAAACGCTGGTTACCTGAAGCACCACGTTATGCCTATGTTTAATTTATTACGTAAACAAACCCGACTGTTGTTTGATTATTTTACGCCATGTGATTTATGTGATGTGGGCATCAAGCAACAGTTTGGCGTTTGTTCAAATTGTTGGCAACAATTACCTTGGTTAAAACAACAAATTCAACGTCATGAACAGCATATTTACGTTGCTTGCCATTATCAATATCCGATTGATCGTATTATTCAACAGTTTAAATATGAGCAAAAACTTGAATATGAACGACTATTAGCAGGGCTTTTATTACAACTCAAATTGCCTAAAATACAGGCGATTGTGCCTATGCCGATTTCAACAGATCGCTTGATTGAACGAGGCTATAATCAGTCACTTCTGCTCGCTAAAACACTGAGTCAGCATCTGAATGTTCCAATCTGGCAACCTGTACAACGCTTAGCACAGCATTCACAGAAAGGTCTAACTCGCTTAGAGCGGCTTGATCATATTGAACAACAATTTATTGCATGCCCACCAAATAAAATCCGTTATCGGAATGTCATGATCGTGGATGACGTGGTGACGACGGGCAGCTCAATCCATGCACTTTCAGAAATACTGAAACAATTGGGCTGCCAAAAAATTAATGCCATTTGTCTCGCTGCTGGCGGTGTTAAGCCATCTGCATAAGTGGTTGATTTTTAAGACACCATGGAATCACCACCTCTTTCGTCAAAGGAGCTAATACAGTAATTTGATCATCTAATTGAATCCACTTCATTTCAGCAATCTCAGCTGCAATCTGAGGAGATTGTTTTAGCTCAACTAAATAAACATAACTCACCAAAAGATGATCAGGTTCATTGGCCGCCTGTGTATGGAACTGCCCAATAAACTTTTTGATTTCCGAATGACAACCGATCTCTTCCAGTATTTCACGCTGAATCGCAAGCTCAGGTGCTTCATTCAGCTCTAATTTTCCACCAACTTGCATAAAAGCTTGTGTATTTTTTTACGTACCAATAATAATTGATTGTTTTCATTCAAAATAACAGCTGCAGCTACAGTAATTGTTTTCACTTTTCTCTCTCACGCCTGAATTTCAGCAGTTGACATCCATTTAGGTATAGCAGGTTCATATGCTGCAAATGCCTTTAAAATGTCACCAATATTATCAGCAACAATCAGCTTTTCGACAAAACGAGCCTGACTAAACCCTCGATTAACCGAATCCTGTATTGTTTGAATCAACCCATCATAAAAACCATCTATATTTAAAAATGCACAAGGCTTTTGATGAATCCCTAACTGACTCCATGTCCATTGTTCAAAAATTTCTTCCAAAGTACCTGCTCCACCAGGTAAAGCGATAAAAGCATCGGCCAATTCCGCCATTTTAGTTTTTCGCTCGTGCATGTCATTCACTACATGTAACGCTGTCAACCCTGTATGAGCTAACTCACGATCAACTAAAGCATTTGGAATCACACCGATCACTTGCCCTCCAGCCTGTATCGCGCTGTCAGCAACAACGCCCATCAATCCAGAGCGACCACCACCATAAACCAAAGTGAGACCCTGTTCTGCTATTGCTTGGCCTGTCGCTTGTGCGATTTGTTTGTAAATAGGATCGTTACCAAGGGAGGAGCCGCAGAAAACACATATAGAATTCATACAATTAAAACCGTTTTATATAACTGTCATGCTGTTAAAGTAGGCTAAGAAACAAGATTTTTTAGAAAATATCGTTTAGGCAAGTGTTTTTCATTCGATCCTTGTCTAAAATACACGCTGGCTTTCCTCAAAATGATGAAAGCTTTACATCAACTGCGCGAGGAAAAAAGACATGCTTGAAGCCTTTTATGCCACTGAGCGCGGTAGTCTAGAAGATGCAACGATCAATGGGGGCTTTGATCTACACCCTGAACTCGTATGGATTGATTTGATCGCTCCATCTCAAGAAGAACAACAATGGGTTCTCGATGCCTATGATCGAAATTTACCCACATTAAAATCACTTGAAGACATTTCCTCATCCGCTCGATTCTATCGTGATGATGATGGAATTTTGCATATCAGTACATATTTTTTAACAAAGAATAAAAATTATCAGGTCGATGGCGACACTGAAGACACGTCTCATATGCTTGCAATGGTGCAAACCGTTGCCTTTATTTTGCATAAAGACCGTTTGTTTACCATGCGTGGCGAAAAGCTTGTTGCGTTCCGTGCTTTTCGTGCACGAGCGCGCCGCAATGACTACGATATGGACTATAAAGATCCCACTTGGATCTTACTCGGATTGCTCGAAGCAAAGTTAGATGAACTTGCGGATATCTTAGAAGATATCCACAAGGACTTAGAAAGATATTCAACAGAAGTCCTAAATAATCATCATCGAGAAAAGATTTTAGATCTGGATGACATGATTACTCGGCTTGCCCAGCAAGAAGATATGCTTGGAAAAGCCCAACTTTGTTTAATCGATTTACGTCGTGTATTAACGTTTTTATCCCGCCCGCGTGCTTTGGGCAGTCATATTTACGATGCGGATATTCGAGAGCTCAGCGAAGATGTCCGCTCACTGGTCGAACATGATGCCTTTCTATTCCAGAAAGTACGATTCTTATTGGATACTACGTCTGGATTCATTAACACTGAACAAAATGATACGATTCGTCGATTTTCGATCTTGCCAAGTATGCTTGCGCCACCCATGTTGATTGCCAGCATTTATGGTATGAATACGGAAGAACTCCCTTTTGCACATGGTAGTTTGAGCTTTTGGATCGTCACCGCAATTTTAATGGCATTTTTAGTCTTACCAATGATCTACTTTAGATGGAAGAAATGGATTTAAAATGAAAGGGTTATTTCTAGTTTTGAATATAACCCTTTCGATAAACCTAGCTTTTGCCTGCGCACCACACTCCCCAAATGATGTGTTTATTGCACGGCTTTAATCTGTTCAGCAACTATCTTCAAGCAACCATAAGCAGTTCACCTTTCAACACCCTCACTTTATCTTTCAAAGTTTGCTAACAAAGATTTTCTCATCCAAGCCTAAACAATGGCATAGTGATTTTTCAATCAAAACAATAAAAAGTAATAATTTAGTCATTGGTCTAGCGTATCCACCAAATAAGACGACACCTCAAAATTATCAAATCAGTTCATTGGCATTATTACACTGCGATAAAAACATCATAACAATTGATCATCCAATTTCACCTTTTAGCGCATGGAATAGAAGAACCCAACGATGCAATAATCAAAGCATACCGATGAAACTATTAGATGGTTTTTTAGAACATGACCAAACCTATTATCTAAAAAAGCTACATCAAAAATATCCAACCTGTGGCGCGCTTTTTTCTGCGTTCCCCAAACTATAGGAATAAAAAAAGAGCTATAAATAGCTCTCTTTTTCATCTACAAGAATCATTTAAATCAATTTCAAATCATCTTGTAGATGGCAAGCTTGGATAATCTTTAACATTTTCTCAGAAACATTTTTGAAATGTAGACCTTTACTCTCAGGTGTTTGGCGCAACCATTGCACCAAAACAGCCAAAGATAGCGTATTTCCTTGCTCAAGCTGACCTAGATCAACAACCAAAGGAAAACTCTTATGTTGTTGGATATGCTTTAAGCCTGCTTGATAAATCTCTTCTGCATTTACAAAGTTAATCGTTTTAGAAACGACGAGTTGCTGATCAATATACTGAATCATCCATCGTTACCTTATTTTTTGCTAACAGCAGAGTCTGCATCTGGTTTAAACGTTGCAATCGCTTTGTTGATGTCACCACCATTACGTTGCACTGTCGCTGCAAACTGATTACGGAACTGTAAACCTAAATCAATACCTGACACATTGATATTGCGCACTTTCCACTGATCACCTTTATCCGTCAACTGGAAAGATACAGGAATCTTTTCACCATTATGCAAGAAGTCTAAAGTAACCACTGGGTTCTTGCTATTTGATGATCTAAACGGACGCATAGTATAGCTTTCATTGGTATATTTAGCGAAAGCACTACCATAGTTTTCGATAATCACTTCACGGAAGTTTTTCTCAAACTGAGCACGTTGAGCAGCATTTGTGTACTGATTATTTGCATAAGTACCCAATACGATACGAGTAAATGCTTGTGAATCAACATACGGATCAAGGTTTTGACGAATAATCGTTTTTACTAAAGCAGGATTATTCTGCAATTTAGCATGATCTGCTTTTAGACGCGTAATCAAGCCATCAGCCACACGTTTTACAAAATCAGGTGGGGTCTCTGTTGGTGCAGCAAATGCAGCACTTGCAAGCATGGTTGATAATACACTTGCCGTTAGAGTCTGTTTCAATAATGTATTCACTTCAATCTCCTAACCTGAATTACTCAACAAAAGATGGTTCTGCATCAGCGTTTGCAGCTGGTGATGTTGAACTCTCAGTTGTCGAGCTTGATGTGGCTTTACCAGCACCACCAGTAATAAATTTACTGATCAAATCCTCTAAATCCATTGTACCTTGGGTATTTGAAACAACATCACCACGTTTCAAATAATTCACACCACCACCTGGTACAACTTTCAAATATTTTTCGCCCAATAAGCCATTGGTTGCTACCATTATATAAGCATCTTCATCCAGACTCGTGATGGAGGTCATGTTACTGATAAGTTGCTGTTCCATTTCTTTTTGTTTCGCAGCATCAGCTTGCTCATAATCAGAACTGTAGCGTAATTCCTCAAGTGCATTGTTCTGCACTTCTTTAAGTTGTTTTGGATCAAAGCTCGTCAGCTTACCATCCAAATCAAATTTTACTGTTGCTAAACGCGTGACGGGATCAAGAGAAATAGATTCTACACGACCAATCGTTACACCACTCATGGTGACTTTGGCACGAGGTTTTAAACCATTTACGTTATCAAACTGTGCTGTCATGCTGTAGCTATCACGTAAATTTGTACCAACCAAACCGCTAACTTTCATTGCAAGAAAAAATAGAGCGATACCGAAGATAATGACAAAAATACCTACGGCCAGCTCACTAGTACGTGATTTCATTAAATCCCTCCGAACATGACCGCAGTCAACACGAAATCAAAACCTAATACACAAAGTGAAGAATATACGACCGTTCTCGTCATCGAAGTCGCAATACCCTCTGGTGTTGGATCACAAGCATAGCCCTGATACACCGCCACCCATGTACAAATCAGTGCAAACACAATGCTTTTAATAATTGTGCCATTCAAAATGTCATGCCCAAACTGAACTGTACTTTGCATACCGCCCCAGAAAGAACCTTCATCTGCACCTAAAAAGTCAACGCCAACTAACTTGCCACCGATAATACCAATGGTTGCAAAAATCACCGTCAACATTGGTAAACTGACAATGCCTGCCCATAAACGTGGAGCAACAATCTGTCGAAGTGGATCAACACCGATCATTTCCATGCTGGCAAGTTGTTCACTTTGCTTCATCGAGCCAATTTCAGCAGTCAAAGCTGAACCTGCACGACCCGCAAATAATAATGCAGCAACAACCGAAGCAAGCTCACGTAGCAAGGTTAATGAAATGGCCGTGCCTAACATCGCTTCACTACCAAAAGTGACGAGAATGCTATACATCTGTAAGCCAAGCACTGCACCAATAAATAAACCAGAAACGGCAATGATCAGTAGAGACATCACCCCGACGCGATACATTTGGTAAACAAAGCGCTGAAAACCACCTTGTGATGGCATTGCGAATAAAACTTGTAGGAGCATCAGTGACGCAGCACCAATCCCCTTTATTCGCTCAATAACGAGTCTACCTAGCCAGGCTATCGTATTCATGGACGAACCTCGCTATCTAAATATGCTTGATGCGTAAATTGATATTCCACAGGCCCTTCTGCCGAACCTGTTAAAAACTGACGTACAAATGGTGAAGCATGATTTTTTAATTCTTCTGGAGAACCTTCACCCTGAATTTTGCCTTCTGCAACCACATAAATATAATCAGCAATTGATAAAGTCTCCGCAACGTCATGCGAGACAATAATTGTAGTGAGATCCAAAGCTTCACGTAGAGAACGAATCAAGCGCGTCAAAACACCCATTACGATTGGATCTTGACCAGCAAATGGTTCGTCATACATGATCAACTCAGGATCTAATGCAATCGCTCGCGCTAAGGCAACACGACGATTCATACCACCTGACAATTCAGTTGGCATTAACTGTTCAGCACCACGCAAACCAACTGACTCAAGCTTTAAGGCAACTAGTTCAGCAATGATATGCTCTGGTAATTTAGTATGTGCACGAATTGGGAAAGCGACATTTTCATACACAGACATATCTGTAAAAAGTGCACCACTTTGGAATAACATTCCCATACGGGCACGCGCAGCAAATAACTCATGACGCGACATAGCTGCAATATTTTTACCATCAAGTAAAACTTCACCATGATCAGGTGTGAGTTGTCCGCCGATCAAACGAAGCAATGTCGTTTTACCTGTACCAGATGGCCCCATGATTGCAGTAATTTGACCACGTCGAATTTTTAGACTGATATCGTCATAAATGACGCGTTCCCCACGATTAAAGCTCAAGTTTTTAACTTCAATGAGGGCTTCTGAATCGAGAGGAGATTTGTTATTCATAATGGCATTCATTCCTGCACTTTTTATGCACGCATACTATACACTGAAAGATTAAGCGCTTGTTTTTATTTTGATAAACGATGTATGAAGATTATTTAATTTATGTAGTTATTCTTTGAACGAAATTCTGAAGCAGATTGATGTGAATTTGCATTGAATGAATCGGTGTGATTTTCATCAAAAATGGCATATGCAAAAAATAGCCCATTACATAGCATAAGTACAACAAATAAGCATGGTAAACCTTCACTGCACATGAACGACCACGCTTGATTCAAGAAACTTTTATTTTGCTTAACCCTATTCATTTTTCATGTAAAGTTTGAACTAGTAGACATTTTGGCATTCTACATGACTCATTCAAAATAAAAAAGCCAGTTTTTCAACTGGCTTCTTCATTTCATCGGTTTTTATCGATTAAAAATCGTTTTTGCGACGACGGTCGCCACCGAAATGCTCTTCACGTGAACCACGAGCTGGACGATCTTCGCCAAACTTACGCTTTGGACGATCTTCGCCAAAACTACGTTTAGGACGGTCATCGCCACCGAAGCTACGCTTACGGTCGCCGAAACCACCTTCACGTTGTGGACGATCACCAAAGTCACGCTTAGGGCGATCACCGAAACCACCCTCACGGCGTGGTTTATAATCTACGCGATTGCCACGGTTGTCGTCATTCGCATCAAAACGTGGTTTATCATTGAAACCACCTTCACGACGCGGACGGTCTGAATTAAATTCACGACGTGGACGATCTGAGTTGAACTCGCGGCGTGGACGATCTTCGAAACCACCTTCACGGCGTGGACGGTCAGAATTAAATTCGCGACGCGGACGATCTTCGAAACCACCTTCACGGCGTGGACGATCAGAATTAAACTCGCGACGTGGACGATCTTCGAAACCACCTTCACGGCGTGGACGGTCAGAATTGAATTCGCGACGTGGACGATCTTCACCACCAAATGCAGGACGCTCACCACGAGGTTTGTCATCGAAGCTACGACGTGGACGATCATCACCGCCTTCACGACGCTTGAAGTTGCCTTCACCTTCAAAACGACGACCGCCGCCAAAACCACCACGACCACGACCGCCGCCATCACGACCACCGCGACCACGACCGCCGCCATCACGACCTGAACGTGCAGGAGGTGGAGATGGCTCTAAACCTTCGATTTCAGATACATTTAAACGTGCATCTAAATAATCTTCTAAAGCACGGATTTTGCCACGCTCACGGTAAGTTGCTAATGTAATCGCTTGACCTGTACGACCAGCACGACCTGTACGACCAATACGGTGTACATAGTCTTCATTTTTCATAGGTAAACCGAAGTTGATTACGTGCGAAATTGTTGGTACGTCTAAACCACGTGCTGCAACGTCAGTTGCAACTAAGATTTTTGCACGACCTTCACGGATGCTACGTAAACGACGGTTACGAACGGTTTGTGGCATAGCGCCATGTAGTGCAACTACAGAATGACCAGCTTCAGCTAACTCTTCCGCAAGCATGTCTGTATCTTCTTGAGTGCTTGCAAATACAACTGCTTGGTCTAAGTTTTCGTCAGATAACCAGTGAGTTAAAAGCTTTTTCTTGTGCTCAAAGCCATCAGTCCAATGAAGAGTTTGGGTGATGTCAGTATTTGTTGTGTGACCAGTTTCAATCGCAATACGCTCTGGATCATTCATCATACGTTCAGCAAGACGAATAATACGATCAGCAAATGTTGCAGAGAACATCAATGTTTGGTTACGGTTTGCAGCCAAATCACTAATTGCTTCTAAGTCTTCAGAGAAGCCTAGGTCTAACATACGGTCAGCTTCGTCAACAATTAAAGATTCAACTTTATCAAGTTTCAATTGACGACGGTTCACCAAGTCAAGTAAACGACCAGGAGTCGCTACAACGACTTGCGCACCTTTAAGCTGTTGGATTTGTTTACCAAAAGGCATACCACCCATGATTGCAGCAATACGAACACCTTTCATGTGACGTACAAATGCAATAGCGTCTTGGCTTACTTGTTGAGCCAATTCGCGAGTAGGACATAAAACTAAAATGCTTGGTTGAGTCACTGCTTTCATGCGCTCTTTAAATGGCACAAAAGTTTCCTGACCTGCTAAAGCATTTAATGTTGGGAGTAAAAATGCTGCTGTTTTACCAGAACCAGTCTGGCTTGAAACTAATAAATCTTTACCTTCTAATGCAGCTGGAATCGCTTGTTCTTGCACAGGCGTTGGGCTTGTAAAACCTAAACCCTCAAGTGCTTGTTGTAAGGTTTCGTGCAAAGAAAATTCGGCAAAAGTTTTGCTCATAGAGAGTTTCACCCTTGTGGGTGCTCCATTTTAATAAATACAAAAATAGACATCGGCAACAAGCGGCAAAGCGACTCAAGCTGAAAATAGATGAAATTCAGCGGCGATCCGAATAACGACGATGTGGACTAAACGCACGCTTGATTACTGCCTCAACCTGAAGAATCGCTAAGCGATTTGGGCGCAAGATGTGGTCCTCTCTATGGACAGCGTGCGCTAATATGAATAGAACTGAATGTTCAGGTAATGAACTGGAATTTAAGTGCGTGGGCGGATTATAGCAGAATAATTTTAAAAGTCACCTTTTTTAATTGGTTTTTTCTATTTCAATACATTTTATATTTGTATCCAAGCTACAAAGAAAGAAAAAATTTAATAGTAATTAATAACTTGAGTTAATATCACCCCTATATCTAAAGACTCATCATTTAATATATTTGTAATTGCTTTTACCAAGCACTAATGAGTCATCTGATCAAGGATAAGTATATCCACACACCAAAAGTAAGAACCTAAAGCAGACTCACCCATTCGATTATCTTTAGTCATTAAATATTAAATATTTGCTAGCGTAAAAGCACTTCCAAAAAATGTCTTACCATTAACAGTTAATCAAAAATCAATATTTCGCTCTTCAACTTTAACCGCCTGCATTTCATGGTGCGTTTCTATATAAAATAGCTCACTCTCATAAATAATCTTCATAACTCCCCATTAACCCGAAAACAAAAAAGCCCTCAAACAATGAGGGCTTTTTTATTTAAATCTACAAATTATTTTGCAGCTTCACCCCAAGCTGGGACAACGGCTTGCATTAATGGTTTTAACATTTTCAATGAACAAGCAAGCACTTGACCATTATCAAATGATTCATTGCCACCACGAGCATCAACAACAACACCGCCCGCTTCTTTCACGATCAACTCACCCGCAGCAATATCCCACGGTTTTAAACCAAGTTCAAAGAAACCATCAAAACGACCAGCAGCAACATAAGCTAAATCTAATGCAGCTGAACCACCACGACGAATTTGAGAACCTGCTTTAGTTACCGCCAATAATGAAGCAAAGTGCTGTTCTGCATAAGAAACGATTTCGCCATTACGTTTTGCACGGTAAGGATGACCAACAGAAAGGAAAGTATTTTCTAGATTATCTTTTACATTGACACGAATACGGCGTTGATTCATAACTGCGCCACGACCACGGCTTGCAGAGAACAATTCATCACGCACTGGATCATAGATCACACCGTGTTGCGTTACACCTTTGTGTTGTACAGCGATAGAAATACAGAAATGAGGGAATCCGTTGATAAAGTTTTGAGTACCATCCAAAGGATCGATCACCCAACACCAATCTGCGTCGTGACCTTTACCTTCTTGCATACCAAACTCTTCACCAAGGAAGCTATGGTTTTTATAACTTTTACGAAGCGTATCAATTGTAAGTTGTTCGATGTAACGGTCTACACGCGTTACTGGACCATCGATGCCTTTTTCTTCAACTTGTAAATCGAGCTTATGACGATTCTGATGTGCCTTTAAAAGCTCTTGACCAACTGTTTGAGCCGCACGCGCAGCCATAACCACCATAGGTTCCATTGAACACCCACTACAAATTTGAAGATTTTGACAAAGAATAATGCATAAAAGCCCTTATATTCTATCAAATATAAGCGCTTTTAGGGGAAAAATGTTGCGAAAAATTATTGCTCACATTTACATGAACTTAAGAGCTAAAACCAAGCTTTCTCGATTGAAGCCAGTATCCCTGAACTGTCCAAACCACAGTCTTGCAACATTTGCTGATGCGTTGCTTGATGAAGGAAAGTATCAGGCAAACCTAAGTTCAAAATAGCTTTTACAATTTGTGCTTGCGCCAAGAATTCGTTAACAGCACTTCCAGCACCAGCCATCACAGCATGCTCTTCTACTGTAACGAAAAGTTGTGTGCTATCCGCAAGGTCACGGATGATTTGCTCATCCAATGGCTTCACAAAACGCATATTTACCACACGCACACCTACAGCATGTTTATTTGCAAACTGCTGTGCGGCTTCAACTGATGGTGCTACTCGGCTACCAAAAGCTAGAATAGAAATCTGTTGATCTACTTCTTTATTAAATTCAGCAACAATCTCGGCTTTACCAATTTCCAAAGCAGTCATCTGCTGCTGGATTTCAACACCTGTGCCTGCACCTCGCGGATATCGTACGGCAGTTGGCCCTTCATAAATGTAAGCAGTATGTAGCATTTGGCGACATTCATTTTCATCTTTCGGCGCCATGATCACCATGTTTGGTACAGTGCGCATATAAGCATAGTCATATGCACCTGCATGCGTCGGACCATCCTCACCAACTAAACCAGCACGATCAATCCCGAAAGTCACATCTAAATTCTGTAATGCAACATCATGAATCAACTGGTCATAACCACGTTGCAAGAAGGTTGAATAAATTGCAACCACAGGTTTTAAACCTTCACATGCCATACCTGCTGCTAAGGTCACTGCATGTTGTTCAGCAATGGCCACATCAAAGAAACGCTCTGGATATTGCTGTGCAAACTTCACCATGCCAGAGCCTTCGCACATTGCAGGTGTAATCGCGAGTAATCGCTGATCTTGAGCAGCTTCATCACACAACCATTGCCCAAACACATCTGAATACTTTGGTGGTGCTTTTTTTACAGGTGCATTTGCTACTGGTGCGATCTTGGTAATTGCATGATAGGTAATTGGATCTGCTTCCGCTGGAGCAAAGCCTTTACCCTTTTTTGTATAAATATGAACTAAACGTGGGCCTTTACGTTTTTTGAGTGCACTAAAAACTTGTGCCAACTGCTCAACGTTGTGACCATCAAATGGCCCAAAATAATCAAAACCAATTGCTTTAAATAAGTTATCTGCAGCATCAGTCGCTGACTGATGTAAACGAGAGTTATAAGTCCACTTTGGATGTTGTTGAACATAGGCTTCACCTTGTTCATCTACATTTACCAATTGACCTGTTTCCCAAATCGCAGCCAAGTGTTTAGCAAAACCACCCGTACTGCAAGAGATCGACATATCATTGTCATTGAGTACAACAATAAGATCAGCATCATGAGCAACTGCATCGTTCATGGCTTCAAAAGCCATACCAGCAGTCATTGCCCCATCACCGACGATCGCAACTACATCACATGGATCTTTTTGATAGCGGCGTGCAAGTGACATACCTAAACCAGCAGAAATTGCAGTCGAGGAATGCCCTACACCAAATGTGTCAAACTCAGACTCATCACGTGCAGGAAATGCTGCAAGACCATCCTTACTGCGAATAGTAGTGATACGTTCACGACGTCCAGTCAGGACTTTATGTGGATAAGCCTGATGGCCTACATCCCAAACCAAACGATCTTGCGGCGTATTAAAACAATAATGCAATGCAACCGTTAACTCGATTACACCTAAATTCGCGCCAAAGTGACCACCACTTTGTCCTGCTGCATACAAAATATATTGACGCAACTCATCCGCCACTTGTGCGAGTTGGCTTTGCTCGAGCTGACGTAATTGTTGTGGATGATCAATTCCATCTAACAATGGCGTAACAGGGCGTTGAGTTGGAATTTCGGTATACAACATAATGTGGCAAAGCCTTTTTAAGCCTGGCAAATCCGAAGCTGGGTTAAATGGGGGCAATCATACAATTAAATACGATCTACCTTCAATCAGCCACATGAGCGAATGATGTAGTGCTGAACATTCTCATGCCAATATCTAAGATTGGCTCGCAGATTATCCTGAATTATGTCACTGTTTATCAACCATTATTGTGTGCTTTGTATGAAAAAGAAAAACTTATGTGAAAAATCAGAAATTCCAATTCACGCAATCTTCACACATTAGGCTATACTTTCACTGTTTTTATTATCATAGCGAGCTCTCTGTGCCAATTGAATTTATTGCAACATCAAAGCTACCAACCGCTTTTGGTGACTTCAATATTTCCGTGTTTCAAGACCCAGAAACGGGCGAAGAACATGTGGCGCTTTCTAAAGGTTTAGAAGCTGCTCCCAACAAACCAGTACTAGTACGCATTCACTCAGAATGCTTGACTGGCGATGCTTTCGGCTCACTTAAATGTGATTGTGGCCCACAGTTACAAGCGACTCAACGTTTGATTAACGAAGCAGGTCAAGGTGTCATTTTATATCTCCGCCAAGAAGGTCGTGGAATTGGTTTAACCAACAAAATCCGTGCCTATGCATTGCAAGATCAAGGACATGACACCGTTGATGCAAACCTATTATTGAACCTTCCAGCTGATGCACGTCGTTATGACATGTGTAGTATTATGCTGGATCACCTTCAAATCAAAGAAGTGAAATTATTAACGAATAATCCATTAAAATTAAAAGCTTTGACTGATTTGGGCATCAATGTCGTCGAACGTGTTCCTTTAACTGTAGGTCGTAACCCATTTAATGAGCATTATTTAAAAACGAAACGTGAGCGTATGGATCATCTGTATAAAAAAGATGACTTCTGAGTTTAGAGTCATATCGCTCATTCAATAAGAGTATTCATAAAATTGAAATTATTAAGCATTTTCTTAGTAACAAGCCTCCTGTTACTAAGTGGTTATACTAAAGCGAATGAGCATAGCGATAACTCATCAAATAGAGTGATCGAGCAACTACATCAATTTCAAAAACAAGATCATTTTGCTGGTGATGGTTATCTATATACAGGCGTAGAGGATAAGAAACTAAAAGAATTATTAAATCAAAAAGTTGCCGAAACTGCTGAAACTTATATTGAACTCTATCAAAATGCTAAACAACCTAGCAAAGAACAACGACTTAAGATTCTCTCTAATGGTATCCATCAAATTAAGCCTGATACTTTAGACACAGAAGATAGAGAACAAGTTGCTACGACTTTTGAACATTTTTTGGATATAACAGGTTTGGAGAGTTCAGAAGGTATTCTAAATACATGGATGTATGGCGAAGAAATTAATGAACTTATTGAACAGAACCAATCCACACAGTCTCAATAAAAGCATTATTGGCAGATCAAAACTTTGTCCGAAATCACACATCTTAATATAGATTCAAAAATCCCTTACTTTTTTTATGGATTTATGCTTTGATGTAACTCATCCCTAGATCACTTTAAGAGGATCATCATGCAGCACCCAACTTCAGCTGATATTCAACGTGTTCGTGAGTTTTTACTCGATCTACAAGCTCGCATTTGTGCAGGACTAGAGCAACAGGAACGTGCTGGCGGTAGTACCGCAGAATTTATCATTGATGATTGGCAGCGAACTGAAGGCGGCGGTGGTCGATCTCGTGTTCTGCAAAATGGTGATGTAATTGAAAAAGGTGGGGTGATGTTCTCCCACATTAATATTAGTAAATTGCCTGCTTCTGCCACTGAGCGCCATCCACAGATTGCAGGTGCTAAGGCACAAGCATTAGGTGTCTCTTTAGTTATTCACCCTAAAAATCCTAATATTCCAACTTCACACGCAAATGTACGCTTATTTGTCGCTGAACCCGAAGGGCAAGATCCAGTCTGGTGGTTTGGCGGTGGTTTTGATCTAACCCCTTTCTATCCAGATGATCAAGATGTCCTAAACTGGCATCAAACAGCTTATGACCTGTGCCAACCTTTTGGTGAAAATGTTTATGCTGAACATAAGCAATGGTGTGATGATTATTTCTATTTAAAGCACCGTGATGAACAACGTGGCGTTGGTGGTTTATTTTTTGATGATTTAAATCAATGGGATTTTGAAACTTGCTTTAAATATATCCAAGCAGTTGGTAATGGCTATTTAGAAGCAATTTTACCGATTTTTGAAAAGCATCGTGAACAACCCTACACCGAAGCACAACGTGAGTTCCAGCTGTATCGTCGTGGCCGTTATGTTGAATATAACTTGGTTTATGACCGTGGCACGTTGTTTGGTTTACAAACGGGTGGCCGCATTGAATCAATTCTCGTCAGTTTGCCCAATTTAGCGGGTTGGTCTTATCGTCCTGAATGGGAAGCAAACTCACCTGAAAAAAGACTTACTGACTATTATTTAAAACCAAAAGATTGGTTAGGTTTAAATAAATAAAAGAAATGATTCATCCCTGACATATAGCTCAGGGATGAAATCTCACCTAAAAACATTAAAATAAAAATATTGCAGCATGCGATCGCCTCCGCCCATCGATATTGGCTTCACTTGCCGCATGCCGAATTAAAAATATAGCCATAAAACAGTAATCACAACCCATATCACCCAAGAAATGATATGAACATACTCTGAGAAATAAATCAGACCATCACTCGACTAGAGTTGTAAATCAATATTGCGACCTTCTCTGCAACTTTATAAACTTTAACGACCTCATAAGAATGATTCCCTCATGACCAAACAATTTGCTGTAATTGGAAATCCGATTGAACAATCACGCTCACCAGAGTTACACCATGCATTCGCAGCAAAAACTGGGATCGACTTAAACTATAAAAAAATTCTTGCGCCATTGGATGGTTTTGAAAATACAGCCAAAGCATTTTTTGCCCAGAATGGTGTGGGGATGAATGTCACCGTACCCTTTAAAGAACAGGCCTTTGTGTTGTGTGATCAACTGACTGAACGTGCCAAGATTGCCAAAGCAGTCAACACCTTATGGATGCAAGATGGCAAACTCTATGGTGACAATACTGATGGTCAGGGTTTGGTTGCAGCGATTCAAGCGTTAGGTTGGGAACTTGGAAACAGCCGTATCCTCATTTTAGGCGCTGGTGGAGCAACGCGAGGCGTCATCTATCCTCTAGTTCAAGCAGGCGCCAAAAAGATTGTTATTGCAAACCGTACACTTGCTCGTGCTGAACAACTCGTTGAAGACTTAAAAGAGGCTGTAGCGCACATTGAACTCACTGCAACAAGTTTAGATCAACTAAGTGGTGAGTACGATTTTGTGATTAATGCAACTTCAGCAAGCTTAACAGGTGATGCATTACAACTACCTGAAACCTTAGTTTTCCATCATGCTTACGAAATGGCATATGGCAAACCATCGAGTTTCTTAGATCAAGCACAAGCCCGTCAAATTCCTTCTACAGATGGTTTTGGTATGCTTGTTGGTCAGGCAATAGAAGCTTTTTCTATCTGGAATGGCGTTAAACCTGAACTCAAAGATTTTCTATAACCCATAAAAAGAAGAACCTGCAATAAGCAGGTTCTTCTTTTACTAGTTACTTAGCATTCACTAACTTCATATAAACATCTTTAAAGACTTCATAATCAATAAATTCATTATGTTCAATCTTCAATGATTTGATAGATTTCTCAGACAATTGATTCTTACGCGCATCTACATACACTTGCCCTAAAACATTTGCTGTTTGCGCAAGCAATGCTTTCTCATCATTTGAAATACCATTTTCACGTTCAAATTGAATTTGATATTGCTGAGCAAATAATTGCTGAGGTTGTTTGTATTGAGCTTTTAATTTTTTCCATTCTTGACGATCTTTATCGCCACGCATTGCATCACTCACAATACGATCAACAGCATGTCCAAGACGATCATCAAACTGATCTTCATTTTGTAAATGATGTTTGCTTTGCAATGCTTCGATAGCTTTCAAAGCTTTACCTTCAGGGTTATACACATCTTCGTCTGAATACCAGTATGCATATACACTCGCAATTTCTTGCAATTCTTTGCTTGAGTAGCGTTCAACAATTTGTGGTGTGCTTTCTGTCAGTTTTGCAATAAATACAGCTTTATAGGTTTGCTCATAAGAATGGGTTGCATCATATTTTTGAGCTGCAATCGTCTCAAGCTGATCATCTAAAGACAACGTATAAGGCTCAGCAGAATGCTCTTGAATTCCAGTTTGACCTAACTTTTCTGAAAAACTATTCACTGCTTTTTCAAGCATTGAACCTTTGCTTGTTTCAGCCCAAGTTTTGGCACGTTTTAACTGTGCCTGATCGATTGGTGTTGCTTTGCCATAATTGCTGACATACATATCCGCTTTGATATTAAAACTTGATTTCAACTCAGGCAGTGCATAATTCAAATCATAGTCTAATTTTACAGCGCGGCCTTCTGCATCCAAACCAACATCCATCACAAATGGATTACGTTTATCAACTGGTGGTAATGCTTTCTCAATATCAGCTTGATGTTTAATCCAGAGTGCTTTAAACGCATGGTCATCAATAAATTGATTTTGATCGTAAACAGCAAATATTTTTTCTACACTTTGTAGTTTAGCGATTGTGGTAATAAAGCTAGGTGTCTTATCCGCACTGTTAAATACATCAATGCCATAGATACTTTCACAATATTGAACATCGCCATATGTCATTTGCGTAGCGTTATACAATTCTCTACATTGCGCTGCACTCAGCCCTTCTTGCTCTGCATCATCTGCCGCACTCGCGACAACTGCTTCATCTTCAGTTGCATACTCATCTGCATCTGTAGCTTGTTGCGTAGCATCAGCAATATCTTCATCACTTTCCGCAGCATAATCCTCTTCATCATCTACGCCAAAATGCTTATTCACTAAATGATAGAGTTGTTGGCTCACGACACTTGCGTCGTCTGCAGCATCTTTATGCTCAAGCTTATGATTAGATTTTGACTGCTCTGAAGCTTTCACTTCATCAGCAACCAGTTTTTCTAGACTCTTTTCATTAAAATTCAAAACACTTTGCATTAAGTATTTTTCATTTACTTTGCTATATAAATTTGCTTGTAAAACTAGCTCTTCAATCGAGGTTTTTAAGCGAATTTTTTCAACCACTCCAGCCGCTTTATCAGCAGAAGAAACGGATAAGGCCTGAATATTATTTTGATCTGCTAAGCGATAGTAAACCGCACTTGAAGCTTTGACATATTCAGCAAATTTTTTGAAATCAACTTGATTGAATAATCCCTGATATTTAGAAAAATCGAGATACGCTAGATTATTTTGATTTTCTTTATTGACCAAATACGGCATCAAAGCAAAATAATTGATGTAAAACTTATAATCTTTTAAATCCAACACCATAGGTACTTTTGCTTGCACCAATAAAGTTGGCTTTTCATAACGAGCCGTTAAATTAAATGATCCCATTTTTTGACGATAGTGCACTGAGCCATCATACTCAAATTGCATATCATTCAAAATATTGGTCATTGCGCTGGTAAACTTTTCTGCCTTGGTGCTATAAGTTTTTGGCTGTTGTGCCAATGCAACATACAGCGCTTGTTTTTGTTTGGCATTTAAATTGACTTTTTGATCTCGTAAATATTGATCAACTTTTTGCTTTAAAGCTGCATCTAACTGCACTTTACCGTCTTTGGAATTTGTGTTGTTTTGATCAAGGTTGACATGAATATTAAATTTTCCGCGATAATCATAACTCGGATATTCATACATCGCATTGATACTATTGATGGCCTTTTGCTCTAAATTTACAGAGCTAGAATTGGTTTTAATGACATGCTGAGAGCACGCAGAAAGACTAAGACCCAACAAACATAAAGTTAAATATTTTAAACGCATAGCTTTATCGAACACCTTTATATCATTATACTTTCAACAACTAGAGTTATCATGACCATCTTCAAAGCGAATGAAGAACACTTAATAAAGAATGACTTTTCTACGAATCAAACTCTTACAAAATTAGCTTTTCTGACACTGTTTTTAACCGTGTTTATCAATGCATTTTTATCACTATTGTGAATAATCAAAGTATCGAAACAGATAATCCAAAATGATTCAAATACAGGATTAAGATTATGCCAGCTTATAAAGCCCCTCTCCGTGATGTTCGCTTCTTAATGAATGAAGTGTTTGATTATCCTGCACACTACCAAACTTTGGCAAGTGGACAAAATGCTGATAAAGATACCGTTGATATGATCCTTGAAGGTGCGGCAGATTACTGTGAAAACGTACTTTCTCCACTCAATCAATCAGGTGATGAAGAAGGCTGTACGTTTAACAACGGCGAAGTAACAACACCTAAAGGCTTCAAAGAAGCTTATGACCAATTCGTAATGGGTGGTTGGCAAGGTCTTTCTTACCCGGAAGAATTTGGTGGTCAAGGCTTACCAATGTCTTTAAACCTGATCAAATCAGAAATGATGGGTACTGCAAACTGGTCATTCACTATGTACCCAGGTTTAAGTACAGGTTGTATGAACACTATCATGCAGTTCGGTACGGATGAGCAAAAAAATACTTATATGCCTAAACTCGTTGAAGGGACTTGGTCAGGCACAATGTGCTTAACTGAACCTCAATGTGGTACTGACTTAGGTCAAGTAAAAACTAAAGCAGAACCTGCTGCTGATGGTACTTATAAAATCTCTGGTACTAAAATCTTCATCTCTGCGGGTGAACACGATTTAACAGAGAACATTATCCATATCGTACTTGCTCGTCTTCCAGATGCACCTGCGGGTACTCGTGGTATTTCGTTATTCATCGTACCGAAATTCATCCCAACTGCTGATGGCGGTGTAGGTGAACGTAATACCGTATCTTGTGGTTCAATCGAACACAAAATGGGTATCCGTGCTTCTGCAACTGCTGTGTTGAACTTTGACAATGCAACTGGTTACCTCATCGGTGAAGTAAACAAAGGCTTACATGCAATGTTTACTTTCATGAACACTGCTCGTATCGGTACTGCTGTTCAGGGTATTGCTCACGCTGAACTTTCTTTCCAAGGTGCATTACCTTATGCGAAAGATCGTATGTCTATGCGTGCCCTTTCTGGTAAGAAAGAGCCTGAGCGTGTAGCTGATGCGATTATTCACCATGCTGATGTTCGTCGTATGTTGTTAACTCAAAAAGCGGTTGCAGAAGGCGGTCGTTCAATGATCTATCATGCGGCAAAACTTGCAGACAAAATGACAGATGCTTTAGTAAATGGTGATCAAGCTGCTTATGAAGCTGCTGATGACAAGCTAGGTTTCTATACGCCGATTTTAAAAGGTTTCTTGACTGAATTAGGTTTGGAAGCTGCGAATCATGGTATGCAAGTATACGGCGGTCATGGTTTCATCAAAGAATGGGGTATGGAACAAATCGCACGTGATGCACGTATCTCTACATTGTATGAAGGGACAACGGGTATCCAAGCACTTGACTTATTAGGTCGTAAAGTTCTTTTAAGCTCAAAAGGTAAAGTTGTTCGTGACTATACCGCTGAAATCTTAAAATTCTGTGCTGCCCATGCGCGTAACAAGTATCTACGTCGTTTCGCTTGGGACTTGACTAAGCTTTGCGCTCAATGGAACACATTGACTGTTCGCATCATGCTTGCAGCTCGTAAAGACCGTGACATCGTATCGTCTGCTTCTGCTGATTTCTTGATGTTCTCTGGTTATGTCATGATGGCTTATTTCTGGGCTCAACAAGCAGTGATTGCTTCTGAGAAACTAGAAGCAGGTAACGGCATTGAAACACCAGAATTCTATAAAGCAAAAATCAAAGTTGCTGATTTCTACTTTGATCGTTTATTGCCACGCGCTCAAGGTCATGCAGAATCAATGGTATCGACTTCTCGTACATTGACATCTCTTGCACCAGAACACTTCAGCTTCGATTACTAATCGGAACTGTAAAAAAAGAGCGCTCTAGGCGCTCTTTTTTTGCTTAACGTTTAACTATTCAATTTTTTCAAAGACATAAGCTTTCTTTGGGAATGGATATTCTTTAAAGAAATGACGATTCTGTCCGTGATCACCATTCCAGATCTTGTCTAAATCTAAAACAAGGTTTTGCTCTTTATTGATCTTATAGTAAAGATTGACGTTCGCATTTTCACAACGAATCATGATTTCATTCAATTCTTTGTGCGCATGCCACTGAACCTGTTTACACATCTGTTCAATCTTGGTCATATTACGAGAGGGATCTGAACCTAATCGACCAAAACTGGTATTGATCCAATACACCGAACCATCATCTAAAAGATTAATAATATATTCTGCTTCTTTCTCATTACTCACACATCCAGCAAAAGGATCTGAGCATGGAATACGCGCATGATAACGCCCAGCATAAATCAAATCCTGCTGAGAAGGTTTTTCCATACGTTTAGATGCAACATGTGGAATAGTTGCTTGTCCCGCAATCTCAGTAAGTGAAACGCCTTCACTCGATACAGTTTGTTCATCCTCTAAAACCATATCATCGGAAAGTTCTTCATGCTCTTGTTGCGTCTGGGGTTGCTGTTTCATTGACTCTGGGTGATGGCTATCACAAGCACTCAACCCTAAACTCAATACAGCTCCTACACTAATATATTGTAAGAATAACCTGAACTGCATATTCATAATTCTCTAACATCAATATCGTTATCTTTTTTCATGACTTCACCACCCCGTATAAATATTAAACAGGTTTTATTCACGTAAATATTGCGTGAAAACAAGGTAAGTTGTGCTAACGATAGGATTGAAATAGCAAATTGACAAAGCAGTATGCCTTAAGTCAGTGCATTTTAGGCGAAACTGTCGGTTTTTCCATCAGCAGTTTACACACCGTAACTATTCTCTTGCTTGTGAGAACTTTAAAAATTTATTTTTGACCATATTTCTTAATTAACAGCAGTGTTGATCCTGATTTTAATTTTTTTACTGCTGTTTCATGAATTTAAGGAGACCTACTCGATGGCCAATTCTGGTTTATATCGCTCAAGCCAACAAAGCATAGTCGCTGGTGTTATGGGCGGTATTGCGGAACGTTTTGGTTGGAATGCAAATTTATTACGTTTGATCTTTGTCATTGTTTCACTGATGAGTGCAGCCTTTCCCGGTATTTTGGTATACCTCGTTTTATGGCTCGTCATTCCTAAACAACAGACAAATCGAGTAGAACACGTACATGGCTACAACCAGCCTGTTAAAACAGTTTATGAGGATCAAAACTTAAGACGTTAATCACCTTTTCCTCTTTGGTCGCTACGGTTGGATTTACCCCTAATACAACCGTAGCTTTTTTTATTTGGAATTAGCTATTTTGACGATTTATTTGTTGTTGCAAAGCAGCGATCATATCAGCACGACTCACGATTCCAATAAGACACTCCTGCTCGACTACAGGAATATAATTAAAAGATTTCTCTACGAAATAAGGCACTAGATCTTGGATGGGTTGCGATGGTTCAACCGTTACAACACGACGACTCATAATTTGTTTTACATAGTGTTGCCATGAATTTCGTGGATCAGTCGCACCTTTGAACCATTCCACAACCTCATACAAAGCCAACGTCCCCACCAATTTTTCTTGCGCATTGACCACTGGTAAACTCATTAAGTTAACCGACTTAAATTTATCTAATGCTTGATAAATATCATCCTCTTCATGTAATCGAATCACATCTCGACTCATAATATCCTGACAAACAAAAGTACTCATGGAACGTTCATTAGCATGAACTTGGGCTTGCAAAATAATTTTTTCTAAATCGTACTGACTAATATCCAATAATTCAGTGTGATGATCTAACGCATATTCAATATCTTTAGGTTGAATCGAAACCTTCTGTGTCGGCGTTGGATCTTTGGAACGTTCATTTAAATGAGCTGTCAGTGGGTAATGTCGTCCAATCAATCGATTAAAAAATACTGCAAATAACAGCAATAAAATCGAATTTAACAACACAGGATACAGAATAAAGTGAAACCCTAAACGATGTACAGCATCACCGCCGAGTACCGCAGTAATCGCCACAGCCCCACTGGGTGGATGCAAAGAATCAGTGGTCATCATCATAAAAATAGCAAAGCCAACCGCGAGACTAAACGCAGTGGTTGAATCTGCAAGTAATTGCGTGCAAGTAACACCAATCACGCCAGCCAAGATATTGCCAATGATCACATTCCACGGTTGTGCTAAAGGACTATTTGGGACAGCAAATAATAAGACCGATGAAGCTCCCATTGGTGCGATATACCAAGCATTGATCCCACCCAAAACATACCAACTGATCAATGAGGAAATTGCGAGACCACATAACGCACCTACACCAGATAAGATCCTTTCTTTGACAGGGAGAACTTTATAATTTGGTTTTAGAAAATTAAGCCAGTCTGATTGGGTATAGCTCACAATTCACCTTGCTAGAGAGTATTGTTTTGATTGGTGGCGCAAGTATACGCCGAAACAACCATAAGGTGTATCTTAGTTACATCTTAAAGTTAACAGATATTCTGATAATCTACTGTTCAAGTAATTTCTTGTGATTTTATCCGATAGTTGAATTCCAATATTGTCAGAGAACAATACAATTCACGCTTGGTTTTATTTTCACTCCTGTCAAGGAACGGTTTTGCATAAAACAGAAGTATTGACCTTACTTTTATGTGCATTTGCGGCACTACTACATGGCTTAAGCGGCTTTGGCTTTCCCATGGTCAGTACGGCTGCATTATCCATGTTCTATCCACTGCAAACAGCGGTGGCAATGGTCATTATTCCTTGTATTATTCTGAATCTCAGTCTATTGCAAGCGGGCAAAAATCATAGTTTTTTCCAAAATATTCTCCATTATTTAAAGCAATATTGGGGGTTAATTGGAAGCAGCCTAATCGGCAGCTTTATTGGTGTGGGATTACTTTTATATGTCAATGAAGGTTATCTCAAACTCATCATGGGCTCTGTCATTTTACTGTATGTGCTCGATCAGTTTAGATCACAGCCGTTTCAAGTCAGCCGCTCATTGAGAAATATGCTGATTTTTGGTTTTCTCGCAGGTGTAATCGGCGGAGCAACCAATGCCATGGCACCCTTTTTGATGATGTATCTACTCAGTACTCGGCATGACAAAACCGATGTGGTCATGATCAGCAATATGTGTTTCCTTGCCAGCAAATTAATTCAACTTTCGCTGCTGTATCCAACACTTTACACCTTTCAACCTTCACAAATTTATCTGTTGATTGGTGTAACCATTTTATCTTTATTATTTGTTTATCTCGGCGCAAAAATCCGTTCTAATATTTCCCAGCAAAAGTTCAATTTGATCATTTTTACCATTTTAATGCTACTTGGCTGTAATGCATTATGGCAAGGCATGGAGCTTATTTAGAACAGTGTTTATTGTGATCGTTAAACTTGGATTTACGCAAGATTGACAGATATTTTAGGTTATCTGGCCACTAGATTTAAGTGGCAATAACAACTCAAATAAGGATATTTTATGAATGTTCCTCACCTTGAAACACCCACCAATGCAATGCCTAAAGGCCTATTGCGCGGTTGGGTAATCATTGCAATTGCGGCATTGCTGTCTTTCGGTTTATATGAAATTCTCCCTTATGAGCAAAATGCCAATAAGGGGCTAAGCTTACTCTTATTCATTGGTATTCTTTGGCTGACTGAAGCCATTCATATCACAATTACTGCGCTGCTAGTTCCTGTGCTTGCCGTCCTTGTCGGCATGCCAAGTGTTGGCAGTGATGGTGAAATCAAAGCTATTACCACCAGCAAAGCGCTGAGTACCTTTGCAGATCCGACCATCTTCTTATTTTTTGGTGGTTTCGCACTTGCAACAGCCTTGCATGTCCAGAAGCTTGACCGAAAAATTGCAATGTGGATTATTGCCATGTCTCGCGGTCATTTAGGGGTCGCAGTCTTGGCGATCTGTTTAGTGACTGCTGTGCTTTCAATGTGGATTTCCAATACTGCAACAGCAGCTATGATGTTACCGCTTGCACTAGGTTTGCTTTCTCATTTTGATGTGCAAAAAGAGCGTAAAACTTTCGTTTTCATCTTATTGGGGATCGCCTACTCAGCCAGTATTGGTGGTTTAGGTACAATGGTTGGTTCTCCGCCGAATGCCATTGCAGCCAAAGCTTTGGGCTATGATTTTGCCGACTGGATGAAAGTTGGCTTACCTATGATGCTTCTTATTTTCCCTGCAATGTTAGTCAGTTTATATCTGATCTTGCGTCCGAAATTGAACCATCGTGTGGAATTTAAAACAGAAAATATCCCTTGGAATCGCGACCGTATTTTGACCATGTTATTGTTCATGGTAACGGCATTGGCATGGATCTTTGGTAAGAGCGTCAGTGAGCATTTTGGGATTAGCCAACCTGACACTTGGATTGCTGTTTTTGCTGCCTGTCTAGTGGTGATTCTTGGCATCGGCACATGGAAAGATATTGCTGACAACACTGATTGGGGCGTGTTAATGCTCTTTGGTGGTGGTTTAACTTTAAGTGCTGTTCTGAAAGATTCAGGTTCATCACTGGTATTAGGTCAAACACTTGCAAATGCTTTCGGTGACGCCTCTCCGTTCTTGGTCATTGTGATCGTTGCAGCCTTTATTATTTTCTTAACTGAATTTACCAGTAACACGGCATCTGCTGCATTGCTCGTCCCTGTTTTTGCTGCGATTGCAGATCAAATGGGCTTACCTAAAGAAATTCTGGTGATTGTCATTGGTATTGGTGCTTCATGTGCATTCATGCTACCTGTTGCAACCCCACCAAATGCCATCGTATTTGGTACAGGACATATTCAACAAAGCGAGATGATGCGCGTCGGTTTCGTGCTAAATATTCTTTGTGTTGCACTGGTGTCTATCTTTATTTATTGGTTCTTTGTTTAAAGCAAATTAAAAGCGCTTCGGCGCTTTTTTTATTCCGTTAAATCAACTTTTCATTCAGATAACGCCAATAGCGTTTCGGTAAATATTGCACATGCAATTTAACGTTTTGACGTTCTTTAATGTTGATACTATTAAAATAATCTTTCCAGAGTTGATCATATAATTGTTCTTGCTCATCCAGCTGCAATTGAAAACTTTGACTTGCACCACTTGCAAGATTCCGATCAATTTCATTTGCCTCTAATGACACCTCATGAATTTCATGTAAGTCATAGTACAAACCATATTTTCGTTGCTCATCATAAATCAACCAGCATTGATCTTGATAACGACGCTTAAAATGCGATTGGATCAAAGGCAACACATTAAAATCAGGTCGCACCAAACTTAAAAATAATCCATCTGTGGTTTTCTTAAAACGGACAAAAGCTTCCATACGATGCTTTTCACGACCGACTTTTTTTGCCCATTGTGCTATCGCCAATACACTCGGGTGCGCATAATTTTTTTCAACAGAATGTTGATGATGAAAAACGTATATACAGTAATTAAATAAATGCTGAAACGCGTCTAAAGACTCAGATAAATAGGCAAAATAAAATTGTCTTAATGAGGATTGACTCAAGCGCTGCTGTATCGCTGACCAAACACGCTGCGCATGATGTTCATTATTGGGAATCTCAACAACAGTGGAAAATAAACCATGTTGGGCACCTTCATTAAAACAAAGCTGAACTTGAAACTCTTTAAATTGAAAGGCACGAAATACACAATTGAGCAAACCAACCATCGAACCATCAAAATAATAATAAACCATACCATCAGCAGACATGATCAAAATCCTAAGCTTAGCTGAGGTGACAGTTGTTTAACGTATTTGGATGAACCCTGCGTCAAGATTTGTTGGCGAATATAATGAGATGACAACTCTTTTTGAAAACGTGGACTGTCTTCACAACGAATAAAAAAATTGGCACGTGAATACGCCACACCGAGTTGTTTTAGTAAATCAATATGCACCTTACCAAAACGACGCGCTTGCACGATTTTCTTGGCAGACTTGACTCCAATACCCGGCACACGCAAGATCATTTGATAATCAGCACGATTTAGATCCACTGGAAATTGTTCAGGATGACGCAATGCCCAACTCAGTTTCGGATCTACATCCAAATCTAAATGTGGGTATTTTTCATTGACGATTTCATTGACCTGAAAACCATAAAATCGCATCAACCAATCACTTTGATAAAGACGATTTTCACGTAACAAAGGTGGTGCTGAACCGACAGCAGGTAAATAGTTATTCTCGGTATTGATTGGAATGTAGCCTGAGAAATAGACACGCTTTAACTTGAACTCTTTGTAATGCCGATCTGCCATAAATAGCACATCTTGATCAGTCTCTTGATGTGCGCCAACCACCATTTGAGTGGTCTGTCCTGCGGGTACATATTTCGGCACATGCTTAATAATTTGGCGTTCATCTTTAAGTTGAATCAGTCGATCTCGAACTAGACCTAAATCTTTTTGTACTTCTTGATGTGATTTTTCAGGAGCAAACGCTTTTAATCCAACCTCAGTTGGCATTTCCAGATTAATGCTCATGCGGTCAGCATAAAGCCCTGCTTCGTGAATCAGCTCAGGCGATGCACCCGGAATGGTTTTAAGATGAATATAGCCATTAAAATTTTCTTCAAGTCGTAATTTTTTCACCACTTGAAGCATCCGCTCCATCGTATAGTCTGCGGATTTAAAAATCCCTGAACTAAGAAATAATCCCTCAATATAATTACGACGATAGAAATTGATGGTCAGATCAACCACTTCTTGTACTGTAAATGCAGCACGTTTGACATCATTAGAACGGCGTGACACACAATAAGCACAATCAAAAATACAAACATTACTGAACAAGATTTTCAGTAAAGAAACACAACGACCATCTTCGGTATAGCTATGGCAAATCCCTGCTCGACTGGCATCGCCTAAACCTTTGTCTTTATTTTTACGGTCACTACCACTGGAGGAACAGGACACATCATATTTGGCAGCGTCCGCAAGAATTTGTAATTTTTCACGAATGCGATCAGACATTTTAAACGACCTAAAAACCACTCATTGAAACGTTAACATGTCATGATGGTGGAATTAAGGTCGTGATGAATGGAATGCGTCATGAGGTGACGTATAGATTTCTAACATTAGAACTTACTCTCATAAACGAGTAAATACATCATTTTCATACAATGCAGATAGATATATGTAAACGATACCACTCATCGTTAATTAAAGAATAAGTCCTTAAACACATAGAAATAATTATTATTTTTAAAGAGGCTGTGTTTCTTTGCCATAAATAATTTTATTTTCAGTAGCATCGAATACAACTGGAAACCATTCATAGTATGCCATTTTAATCCTTTCAACTCGCATACGCCCCACTACATATGTATGTCCACCTAAAAGATCCACAGAAATTTTTTCAGGCTTTCCCATAACCAACTGCGAATTATGATCAATTACAAGTTCAGTGCGTCCTTGTTTAACTTTAACTACTAATCCACCATGCGTAGAGGAGTTAAATGCTTTTCCATTTTTTACCTGCCAAGTTCCTTGTCTACCATTAACTTCAAGTAATAGCCCTTCGCTCATCTGATAATGAGCATCTACACCAAGCTGCTTTTTTATTGTATTTTTACAAGTAGAATCGCACTTATTCGTAATGGTCGCAATCTCTGTTGGATTAAGATTAGAGTCGGAATAAAGTGCCACAGGAGTACTACTACAAGAGCAAAGCAAGAACATATAAACAAAACAAAGTTTTTTTAACATTGTTGTAAATTTCCAATAAATCTAGATTTATAATAAATCAAATTTATGAATTATCTAGATGTTTAATAGCTCAATTCTGGATAGAAGTTTATTGATCTAATGACTGCTCTCTTACTGATAAACGAAAATAAAATGATTGTCATCATTCAACAATAATTTTTAGCAACTCCTTTGCCACTACTCCGCAAAATCCTTATACTTAACCACAATTTTTGTTTGATTCCAGTGGATGCACCATGAGTCGTGCTATATCGCATATTGATACATTTCAGGGCTTAATTCTTGCCCTACAAAACTATTGGGCGGAGCAAGGCTGCGTCGTATTACAACCATATGATATGGAAATGGGTGCAGGGACATTCCACACTGCAACTTTCTTACGCGCATTAGGTCCAGAAACTTGGAACGCGGCTTATGTTCAACCTTCACGCCGTCCAAAAGATGGTCGTTATGGTGAAAACCCAAACCGTTTACAACACTACTATCAGTTCCAAGTGGTACTTAAACCAAACCCAGACAATATCCAACAGCTTTATCTTGATTCATTAAAAGCAATCGGCATTGATACCCTAACTCACGACATTCGTTTCGTGGAAGATAACTGGGAATCTCCAACACTTGGCGCATGGGGCTTAGGTTGGGAAGTTTGGTTAAATGGTATGGAAGTGACTCAGTTCACTTACTTCCAACAAGTCGGTGGCGTTGAATGCTACCCTGTGACTGGTGAAATCACTTACGGTTTAGAACGTCTTGCGATGTACCTGCAAGGTGTAGACTCAGTTTACGATCTTGTTTGGACGAAAGGTCAGTTCGGTACAGTCACTTATGGTGATGTATTCCATCAAAATGAAGTTGAGCAATCAACCTATAACTTCGAATACGCACCAGTCGATAAAATGTTTGAATTGTTCGACTTCTACGAAGCAGAAGCATCTCGTTTAATCGAAGCTGAACTACCACTTCCTGCTTACGAACAAGTGATCAAAGCATCACATTGCTTTAACTTGTTGGATGCGCGTGGTGCAATTTCGGTGACTGAACGTCAACGTTACATTTTACGTGTTCGTACTTTGGCGCGTTCAATTGCTCAGAGTTATGTGGCTGCCCGTGCCAAACTTGGTTTCCCAATGGCAGAACCGCATCTACGTGATGAAGTATTAGCGCAGTTAAAAGCACAAGTTGAAGCAGAAGCAGCCCAAGCTGAAAAAGCGAAGGAGAATAAATAATGACAAAGCATACTGTTTTATTCGAACTTGGCTGTGAAGAACTTCCACCAAAAAGCTTAAAAACTTTGCGTGATGCTTTAAAAGCTGAAACAGAAAAAGGCTTAAAAGATGCAGGCTTAAACTTCACTGCAATCGAAGCCTATGCTGCACCACGTCGTTTAGCATTAAAAATTGTTGATATCGATGCGGCTCAAGCAGATACACAAAAACGTTTTGACGGCCCTGCTGTTCAAGCCGCTTATGATGCAGAAGGCAAACCAACTAAAGCGCTTGAAGGCTTTATGCGCGGTCAAGGCATTACGGTTGACCAGCTTTCAACTTTCCAAGCAGGTAAAGTTGAAAAAGTATGCTTCCTGAAAGATGTCAAAGGTCAAAGCCTTGACGTTTTACTACCGCAAATTTTACAAGCAGCATTGGATAATTTACCAATTGCTAAGCGTATGCGTTCAGCGGCAAGCCGTACTGAATTCGTTCGTCCTGTGAAATGGGTGGTATTGCTTAAAGATGATCAAGTGATTGAAGCAAGCATTCAAGATCACAAAACAGGTAACGTGACTTATGGTCACCGTTTCCATGCGCCTGAAGCTGTAGTTTTGGCACATGCAAACGACTACTTAACAACATTAGAAAATGCGCATGTTGTTGCTGATTTTGAAAAGCGCCAAGCGACGATTCAAGCACAAGTCAAAACATTGGCAGATGAAGTCAATGCGACTGCGATTGTACCAGCAGACTTACTTGATGAAGTGACTAGCTTGGTTGAATGGCCTGTTGCGTTACGTGCGACTTTTGAAGAGCGCTATTTGGCTGTTCCTCAAGAAGCCTTGATTACCACGATGCAGGACAACCAGAAGTATTTCTGCTTAATCAATGCTGAAGGTAAATTACAGCCTTACTTCATTACCGTTTCAAATATTGAGTCTAAAGATCCGACTCAAATTATTGAAGGCAATGAGAAAGTTGTTCGCCCTCGTTTGTCTGATGCAGAATTCTTCTTCTTACAAGACCAAAAGCAACCGCTTGCGTCTCGTAAAGAAAAACTCGCGAATATGGTATTCCAAGCACAATTGGGTACGCTTTGGAACAAATCAGAACGTATTGCTAAATTAGCAATTGCACTATCTCCAATTACAGGTGCAAATGCAGCAGATGCGGAAAAAGCAGCGTTACTTGCTAAATGCGATTTGACCTCTGAACTTGTGGGTGAATTCCCTGAACTTCAAGGGATTGCAGGCACGTATTACGCTCGCCTTGAAGGTGAGAATCATGAAGTTGCTGAAGCTTTAGGTGAGCAATACTTACCTAAGTTTGCGGGTGATGTATTACCACAAACTAAAACAGGCACAACGATTGCGCTTGCAGATCGTTTAGATACGCTTGTTGGTATTTTTGGTATTGGTCAAGCTCCAACAGGTTCGAAAGACCCGTTTGCATTACGTCGTTCTGCGATTGGTATCTTACGTTTGATCATTGAAAATGAACTTGATGTGACGATTGAAGAACTGGTTAACTTTGCACTTCAAGGTTATGGTGACGTGGTTAAAGATCATGAAAAGACACGTACCGATGCAGTGGCTTTCCTTGAAGGTCGTTACCGTGCTAAATATGAAGATCAAGGCGTAGCGGTTGATGTGATTCAAGCCGTTCAAGCACTTGCGCCAAAATCTCCTCTTGATTTTGATAAGCGTGTGACTGCGGTAAATCATTTCCGTACTTTGCCAGAAGCTGCTGCATTGGCTGCGGCTAATAAGCGTGTTGCCAATATTCTTGCGAAAGAAGCAACGCCTGAAGGTGCTGTGGTTGAAGCGAATCTCGTTGAAGCTGCTGAAAAAGCGCTTTATGCAGAACTTCAAGCATTGACACCAGTGGTTCAACCATTGCTTGCTGCACGTAACTATACTGAAGCATTGTCTAAGCTGGCTGCTCTTCGTGTACCAATTGATGCTTTCTTTGAAGGCGTAATGGTTATGGCGGACGATGCTGAATTAAAAGCCAACCGTTTACGTTTATTGGCTCAATTGCGTGATTTATTCACGGCGATTGCAGATGTAAGTGTATTGCAGGGTTAAGCCTTTAGAACACTTGATCTTTTAACTAAACCCCACTATCTATTTAGTGGGGTTTAGTTATAAATTGGATTACCAAATTGGTCAACAATTGTTGTCTTCTGCAACCTTCTTCCTTTATTTCTCCGAAAGCAAATTGAACGGCTAACTCAGAGTTAACGGCGCGCGCCGTTCTTTTGGCTATAGCAGCCAGCTTGTACCTCGTCGCCCGTTGAATGACGGGTTAGGTGGCCCACGCTACAGCGCACAGTGGCCATTTGAGTTGAGACCGATCTTACCGTAGGCACTTCACCATTTGAAGCTCGGGAATCACTGAGCCGGCGGCCCCGGCCGAGACCGGGCCATTTATCGCTTGTTAGGTGCTTTTCTCTTTGAGTTCGCATCTAAACCCATCAAGTTGCAGCGATGACGTCTGCTACAAAATCTGCGACAACCTCACCGAAATATGGTGTGATCATCATGCCCGGATAACGATCATATGTATGAGAGTTCAATCCATTGACATAAATACATCGGCCAGGGCCAGGAATCTTCCCCTCTTTAGCAATCCTTCCTTTCACGGCGTGATTTTCACCAGCAATCCACGGGCCGCCACTACAGCCTGGCGTTAGGTCAATTTTATCGCAGGCACTCAGATTGAATCGAAGATTCCCAGAAGACCAAGGCTTCGTCGTTAAGGGGCCTGAGTCGCCGAATTGACGACTACCATCAAACGGGCTTTCTGCGGGATATCCGTAAATTGCCCACGCCAGTGGGCTATCACCCAAATGTGTTTTTACTCCGAACCAGAGATCATTAGACATAACATCTTCTGTTACGCATATGGCAATGTCGGCGCTGTAGGCGCCATTTATAACCCATGATCTATGGGCATAAACACGAGCTATCCGATACCATCTACCATGATTTGGATAACCTGGTTGGAAATAGATGTTTTCGTAATTTCTGGACTGAGAGTTGCCGGGATGCACGCAGTGCCCCGCAGTCATTACAAGATTTGGTCCAATAACAAAGCCGGATGCTTGGCCGTGGCTGTGCACCATTTTACCAGTACAGCGAAAGAATATTGTCTGAGTTAACTTGTTCTCAAAATATTTACCGTCCCTGCCTAGTAAATTCTCTTGCTTATTAATTTCCCCAGTAGAAATTATTTCTCGAAGAGAATAGTCTGCAGCAAGCTCTCCTTGATGTGAGTATAGAGAGTCAAAATTTATATTAGGCAAAGCTAGAACTAGCTTTGTCTTTAAAACGTCATCGGTTCTATTTTCGTCATGATTTACCAACCACGTTTCATACGAAGCCATAATAATTCTTCTCACAATGGGAGATAATGGAGCGCCTAACTACTCTTATGCGGCAGAAGTGACATATAAGATTCCAAATTTTGCCTCATAAGATACCTAATTTGATTAAAAGTAAAACGTGCAAATATTGATTTTTGTTGAATTAAAACTATCATGAGGAAAACGAGGCGTCAACGATCATAACATGTCAGATTAACATCCCAATCTGCTTGATTTGATGAAGCAGCGAATACGCTACAAAAATATGAGCTATCAAACTGAACAGACATAATTTTTACGCACTGTATCAATTTCACATCACCTACATTCTTTTCTTGAACTTGACGATAAGCTATAAAACTTGAATTGCAGCAATATTGCCAAAAGGATAAAAGATGATGAAAAAAATACCTGTACTGTGTTTTGCGACTGCACTGATCGCATCGTCTTCTCTCTGGGCAGCCGAAAATACAACACCCGCAAATACAAACACTGTAACGGCTGAAAAAACACTTCCTTATGGTGACAACCCTAGTCTCGGTCGTGTATTGCTGTATAAAACAGGGAAAGGACTACAAAACTTAGGTGGCTCGATACAAGGTGCATCTGAAAACACATCACAAAAGATCAGTGAAAAGTGGACAGATACCAAGAAATATACCGAAGAGCAATCTGAAGTTGTTCAAGCTCAAACTGAAAAAGCTAAACAATACACTGCTAAAAAATGGCAAGACACCAAAGATGCTGTAGTGGGTACAAATGATGGACATGTTCCCATTGAACGAGCTGAACTGAGTCAGCCATCATCGAACTAAATAAAAAAACCTCTAATCAAAAGTTAGAGGTTTTTTATAAATAGAGAGATTTAAGCTGTTTCAGTTTCAAGCTTAACCTGATGATCGATCAGATATTCATTTAAATTAAAACGGCTGAGTTGCTGACGCATCTTAAACGTCGTCCACGGCCATACCGTACTATTACGCCCGTTCCGATCAATGAAATAACTCTGACAGCCCCCTTTGTTCCAAACCGTGCTTTGTAAAGCTTCTTGTACGCGTTGATTAAACTCAGCCATACGCACAGGATCAGGTTCTATGGTTTTGATATTTTTCTGAATCGCTTGTTTTAACGCATCCATAATATAAGTGAGCTGCGCTTCAATAATAATAAAAGCCGAAGAACTCACCGCAATATTCGGCCCAAACATCAAGAAACCATTCGGACAATCCGCCACCATCGTTCCCATATAACCTTCTGGACTGCCCTGCCACACATCAGACATGCTTTGTCCATAACGATTATAGACACGCTGCGCAATTGGCGGTTCAGCCACCTCAAACCCAGTACCAAGAATAATGACATCAGCCTCAAAGCTTGAATCATCACTGGCAATCAACTGCTTGCCTTTGACTTCGCTCAACGCCCCTGCAACAACATTGACATTTTCTTGAGCTAGGGCTGGATACCATTCATTAGATTGCAGAATGCGTTTACAGCCGATCACATAATTTGGCGTCACTTTAGCGCGTAACTCAGAATCTTTGATGCCCTGTTTAATATGAAATTCCGCAATACGCTGTACTTGTCGCATCGCAGCATTACTTTGTAAACCACCATTTAAAGTTTCAAAGATGCCATAGACTGAACCGCGCATCACCGACTGAGTCACTGGAACATATTTAAATAAGGTTTGAACAGCACTTGGCAGTGGCATATCAGACTTTGGTAATACCCAATGCGGTGTACGTTGGAATACCGTCAATTCTTTTGCCAAAGGCTGAATCTGCGGTACAAACTGAATTGCGGAAGCACCAGTCCCAATCACCGCAACTCGCTTTCCAGTCAAATCGATATCATGTCGCCAACGTGATGAATGGAAAATCTCACCTTTAAAATTTTTCAGTCCTTTAACATTGGGAATGACAGGTTCATGCATTGGCCCACATGCCATAATCGCAAATTGTGAATGAAATTCACCTTGATTGGTTTTAATCACCCAGCACTGTTTTGCATCAGACCAACTTGCTGATAGCGCTTCATGCTGGAAATGTACATGCGGTAAAACTTGGTATTTCTGCGCCGTATTTTGCAGATATTGTTTGATTTCTACTTGCCCTGCAAAGACACGACTCCAAGTCGGATTCGGTTCAAAAGAATAGGAATAAAGTGCAGAAGGCACATCACAAGCGCAGCCCGGATAGGTATTTTCACGCCAAACACCGCCGAGTTCATCGGCTTTTTCTAATAAGATAAAATCATGAATACCTGATTCTTTTAGCTTGATTGCAGCCCCTAATCCTGCAAAACCACCGCCAATCACAATGACACGATGGAATGGAATCGTCTTCGATTTCGTATTCATGATCTATTATTTTCCTTACACAAAGCCGAAAACAACATCGCATAAACCCATGAATGGGTCATTATCAGGACTGACCTTTTCGGCGGTCATTTCTGATACAAATTGCAAATGAACTTTGTCTGTTAAAAGAATCTTGTATAAATTTACACTGTAATTTCAAAAACTTCATTGAACTTAACTATCTTTATCGACACACTTTAAAAAATTGATATGTATAGAACTGGAATTTCGCACATGAAGCTAACACCCTTAAAAACACTTTTATTTTCAATCACAGCAAGCCTTGGTTTTACTGCCTGTTCTATCTCTCAAACTCAAACAACGACATCTTCTCAAGCCTTAGAACAAGTTAAAAATATTGAAGCCACACCATCAACTGAAAACAATGTCGCAAAACTCATCATGCAACCGCAAAACTGTCTGATCGAATTTAAAGGTTATTTTGATGGTGGAGAAGCCGTTGAACATTGGACATTCAATCAGCAGGGTTTAATTTCTGCGAACTCAACAACGATTCAATATGCTGAACAGGCCCAACCAGCAGCTCAGACTGCCACTGCATTTGATACACAAGATCCAGCAACTCAAGCAAACTTCAAAAAACTACAAAGCAATTTTAGTGCTGACAATTTAGCGAAGTGCCACTAATTACTGATAAAAAAACTCGCTGCATATTTGGTGGTATGCAGCGAGCTATGGCTTTTCAAACTTACTTTAGATCAATTTAAACTATAAAAAATTAACCTTAGTTTAATGTTAGCCCATTGGTCGCGGCTAACACATCAATACGAGGGAAAATCAAACCAGTACGCGTATCCGTGATTGGTTTCCCTGTTGCTTTCAAACGATTTACAGTTTGATCAATTGTCTCAGCTGGACTGACATTATTGGCACGTAACAATGCAATTGCACCTGCCACATGCGGGGTCGCTTGCGATGTTCCCCCCATGGTATAACCACCCGCTGTAATCATTGCACCCGGCGCAAGTAACGTTACCAGTGAGCCACCATTACTGAAGCAGGCAACTTTATCTGCTGCGGTCGTAGGATCGGAACATTTCACGGGATTACCCCAAGAAACGCCTCCAATATTCGTATCATACACAGCACCTACTCTCACAGCACCAGCAACACATGCAGGGGATGAGATACCATCAGAAAAGGCATCATTACCAGTAGCAACAACTGGAACAACGCCTGCCGCACGAGCATTTGCAAAAGCAGTTTTATAACTGCTATTACTACACTCAGATGTATACTTCACTCCAGGGACGCCTAAACTCATATTGACAGCTTTGATGTTATAAGCTTGCGCATTATTCACCGTCCAATTGATACCTGCTAAAATATCACTATCATTTGCTGAGCTTACCCATTGTCCGCGATATCTAACTTTACTAAAAACATCAATTCCAATAATTTTAGTTTTAGGCGCTACTTTGGAAATAATGCCTGAGACATTACTGCCGTGCCCATCATCATCTAGATTATTGTCATCAGCCGCAGCATCAAACGAATAGACAACACGGCAAGTCGATGATGGTGTATTCAGCGCAGTACAGCCAAAGTCAGAATGTGTGTAGTTCACACCTGTATCAATCACAGCAACACTTGTGCCTTCTCCAGTAAAGCCGTTGCTTGCTGTTTGAGGTTGATTGATTAAAGGTAAACTTTCCATCGTCGTCGTATAGTTCTTACGGTTAGGATAGACACCTTTCACCGAAGGATCATTCAACACTTTCGCTAAGGTTTCACGGTTTTGAATTCGGTATAAGCCTAATGGCAATCCATTAAATTCTCGTAAGGTTTGAAAGCCCACCTCTTTTGTAAATTTATTTTTAAATCGCGCTTTGCCATCAGCAATATAATTTCGCTTTTCTAAGCCTAATGGCATGTTGGCAACATTCATATCGTACTCAATCAGTAAATCATTTGAATCATTACTAACCAGAGCATCGAGATTAATTTTACCTTGTGCAACCTTGCTCACTGCAGCGGAGCTAAGTTGCTGTTTTAATTGCGTTGAGGTTAATGAAGCTGCTGAAGTTGTTGCACTGTAACAAGCGCATAAACCCACCAATAATAATGTTTTATTGTTCACTTTTGGTCTCCATCGTTCTTTTATAAAGAACTTTTGAATCGCTAGCTTTCTTGGGTAAAGAACACTAGATTATTTAAAGTTTTTTAATTTCATTTGCTGGATCTTTTTCTGGATCGATTGGTTGAATCGAGGGATCACTTTTTGTGTCGTAAAATATCACCTCCTCTTGAGCGGCTGCATGTTTACGAGACAAACTAGATACCGTGTTTTTATTGGTTTCCTCCTGTTTAGTTAAACGGGTTACAACAGGTGCAGAGTTTTCACCCTTCATCTGATAGACAGCCACATCATCAACTGACGTTAACGGGTCTTTAGGTTTGAAATACAAGACCATCACACCCAACCCAATCAGTAAAAGTAGAAATGCCGCAATCATTTTCATTTAATTTCTCCTGCGCTTTATTTACTGACCTTGCTTCGGTTTTTAATTATTTTTCTTAAAAACCAATCTATATTTAATTTTAAAATTCACATTAAATTTCACATTTATGGTTAAATCATCACTCCTCATTTAGTTATTCGAATCAAATATTCATTTGAATTTTTATACTGCAATAAACTTTTCTTAGGGAGATGCAGCCAAAAATATAAATTTCTTTGCAAAAAAGTATAACGCATATAAAAAGTGCAATAAATATTCAATATATTTATACCAAGCAATAAAAATGCCAGTTTATTTTTCGTTTTTTTAGCAACTAAAATCTACTTATTTATTCAATAGTTGTACTTTTATGATCAATCACCTAATTTTATATGAAAAGAAAAAAACAGTGTGGAGTAGATTCAAAAACAATCCAATTTATTCAAAATAAAAATATATTTTTCACATAGTTAATGATGCAAGCGGTCTCCACAATTTTCCCTAGAGTGTTTTTAAGCTGTAATCTGGTTGTAAAGTTTTGCTGAAATCCGTACTTTTCCAAATTTTGCTCGTTATGATGCAGTTGCGTTCATGAAGTGCCACAACATGGTACATCTCTAAAGGAAATCGCATGAAGAAAATGATCAAAACAGCTATCGTGACAACAAGTATTCTCGCTTCTGCTTCTATTTTTGCACAAAACGTTGGAATGAATGCCAATGGCTCAGCTCAAGTTAATGTTCAATCTGGAGGCTTAATCCAAGGCGTAACTGGTGCAGTGAAAAATACCGCTCAAGGCGTAGGTCATGCCGCTCAACATGTTGGTCATGCTGCTGTAAATACTGGAGTGCAAGCCTCTCAGACAACGATTGGAACAGCAACCAATATAGGGTCTAAAGTGATCCATACTACAGGCACTGCGGTCAAAAATACCAAAGACTATACTGTTGAAAAAGCCGTTGATGGCAAAGCGTTTGCCGCTGAAAAAACAGCAAATGTCAAAAAACGTATTGAAGATAAACAAACTAACGCGAAGGCTGTGAACTTAGAAGCCCAAAGCAATGCCAAAGCGCAACTCAACAATAAGACTGCCGCAATCAATGCCAAAACAGGCCTACAAGCAGACAAGAAAAATCTGCAAACAGGTGCAAATGTCGGTGTTAAAGTGCTCGGCGTAAATGCAAATGTGAATACCAATGCTAAAGTTGGCGTGAAATAACTCTTTATGATGTTGCAAAAAATCCCCTTGTTTGATCAAGGGGATTTTCTATTTTTAGCAAAGCTGTAATTTACTTTGCTCTTCTGCGCCACTCTCTACAAAGTGACTAAAACCCTGTTCATCACAGCTTAAGGTCAGTTGCTTATAGCTCATGCTGCAAAAACCTTCATATTGCTTAAATACCAAAGGTGACTGATCCAAAGGAAGTGCCTCATGCTCAGGGATCAATTTATGAATCCCACGATCATTCATGGTCAATAAATAGTTTTCTCCATTCAACTCAAGTTTCACCAAACTATTGGCTTGAACGGTTAAAGGTACTAAATACTGTGAATTCACTGCAATGATGTCTGCCGCATAGCATTCAAGCTTTAAACTCACCAAATTAAACACAAGAAATGTCTGCTCCGCCGTTTTGACATTGGGAGATTGTACTGTTGCTTGTTGCGTCTGATGAAGTTGAATGCCCAGTTTATGCAAATTCTGAACTGTGCCCTGCTTTAAGTTAAACAGTTGTTGCACCAATTTTTGTTTTAGAACAGCATCAAAATAACGCTCATCTAACGCTAAATCTTGATTTTCCAATATCTTCAATAATGCCTGCGGATGTCGCGGCAATAAAGCATCAAGTACATGACGATAATAGAATTTGCTTTGTTTTTTCACTTCTCGGACACGCTTATAGAAATAAGTGATGTCAAAAGGCTTCTCAACAAAATCATTGAGCAACTGCGAACTTGCCAAGACAGCTAATGCTTCATGTCCCGTAAAAGGCAAATGAATCACATGCATCTTTGGTAGTAAAGGTTTTATTTTTAAGAAATGCTCTTTATCTTCAGCAAAATAAGGATCGTAAACAATCAAATATTCACGATTCGAATCCACTTCATCCGCCTGAATTTGCATGTCCTGATGGATAGATGGATCAAAAAACTCTGCATAACGGCGATCTTGGACAACATCTGGATCAATCGAATATTGTGGAACAAAAGCCACGATTTTCTGCATATTCAAAAGTTTTGAATACTTAATCGCCGCATAGCCGCCCATTGAGCCGCCATAACCCACAATTCCTTTAAATTGTTGCAAGATCGGCTGCACATATTGCTGCATTTGCAACATGCTACTTTTAGGAAACCATGATTTGAGTTTCGGCATGATGCCGATAACATTGTACTGATATTTTATTAATGATTTTTCAGCATTAATCGACATGCCTTTCGCTCGACTAATCAAATCGCCGAACGAAATCACCAAAGTGTCACTTGAACCTTTTAAAAAAATAACGCGAATGTGTTCATCTTCAAATAATATTTGCTTATCCATGCTCACACTAAAAATTGATTTTAGGTCTGTAGCAAAAAGGCATCAAATGATGGCTTTGCCAAACCCTAATTGCGGAGTATCTTATTTTATAGAGATAAGACAGATTAAAAAGCGCAAAAAATGACACAATCCCTGCATCCAGCTGCTCAAAAAGGCTTTAGTTTAGGTGCTGAACTGTACCAACAAGTTCGCCCCAGTTACCCACAAGAAATCGCCTTTTGGCTGCAAGATCGACTCAAAATAGATGAAACTTCCACTGTTGTTGATCTCGGTTCTGGGACTGGCAAATTCTTACCTTACCTCAATCAAACGCAAGCAAATGTCATCGCAGTTGAACCTGTTGCTGCAATGTTGCAACAACTTCAACAAGCAAATCCACAGGTGGAATCCGTACAAGCGTTTAGCCACCAACTTCCATTTTCATCCGCTTCAATCGATGCTGTGATTTGTGCTCAGTCATTTCATTGGTTTGCAAATATAGAAACCTTAATCGAGATACATCGTGTCTTAAAACCTGCGGGGCAACTGGGTCTGGTCTGGAATCAGCGCGATACCAATGTTGATTGGGTAAAAGCCTTAGCTGATGAAATTGCCCCCTTGGAAGGCGATACTCCTCGGTATCACAGTGAGCAATGGAAAAAAGTATTCGAGCAGCAAACACTGTTCAAACTGATTGAGTTAAATATTTTCCAACTTTTGCATCATGGGACAGTGGAACAAGTGGTCAGCAACCGACTACTTTCAACTAGCTTCATTGCAGCAATGTCTAAAATAGAACAACAACGCTTAAAAGCGAAGTTTGAACAAATTATATTTGATTTTACAGGCTTAACTGCGCAAGATCAGATTGATTTCCCATATACCACTTATGCTTATCAATTTCAGAAAGCTTAAATAAATTAAATTACCAATCGAGTTGTTCTATGCCTCATTTAAAAACGACATTTGCACTGACTTGTATGCTTAGCTCAGTACTGCTACTCAGTGCGTGTAATAAAGACCCTGAACCTACCGTTAATAAAGATAATCAAACAAACTCAGTGAATGATGCAATTGGGCAATTAAATCAAACACCGATCAAGCCATTCCCGGCTACAGCTGATGATGCACATGATATTGCGATCCTTGATGATTACGATCGTCGCTTTACAGACATGAGCGATAGTATGGAAATCGAATTGGCTAAAATGAAAGAGGCCAATACCTTAACACCTGAGTTCGAACAGCAACGCCAAAAAGACAATATCAACTCAGCACTGGTGATGCTCAAAGATTTAGAACTAAAGACAGAACAAGGTCGTTACATCCAAGGTCTGCTCTATGATTATTGGGAAAACCAAGCCAAAGTTTTACAGCAAGCAACACAATCATCGTCCACACAAAATGTAGATACAGCCAAGCAAGTCGATCATTTGAACGAATACCTGCATGCTCAAAGCCAATTACATCATTGGAGAAGTTCACTTGCTCCTGAAGCCAAAATGCAAGCTGAGTAAAACCAAATAAAAAAGAGGGATCTGCCCTCTTTTTTAATTTATATATTTTAAATTTTCTGCTTTTCAATCCATTGAATCGAATTCACACGGAATAACTCACAAGCACCATCACCTGTGTCGGTCGGCGATAAAGAGGATTTCCAAACTAAATCTTTATCTCTAACCTCAACCAACTCACCTTTTAATTGCACCAAATCACCACGTTTAACTTGCTTAATCTGCTGTGCAATCTCGGGATTGGCAGGAATGATGTGCATATTCGAGACCATTTGCATGGCGATATCTGTTGGAACTGGCACCTTATCCATTTTCCAATTTAGATAACGATCATATTGATTCACTGAAATGGTACGAGCAATCTCAGGATTGGCAAATAATCCCCAACTCACCGCATAATCTATCGGAGAAAATTTCGCTTGTTCGTCATCCCGATACACTTTTGAACCTAAAATCCGAAAATTGCCATAAAACGGTTGTAATACAGAGATAGACTGATCTTTGGCAACAGGTAGCAATCCATTTGCAATATTGTATTCAATATCGCTTTTAGATGCATGTGCCTGTCCAATTACAGCAACCATGCATAAACTCATCCATAGACGTTTTTTCATGGCTTATACTTCCTCAAAAATGTTGCTGAGTGCAAATAAATTAATCATTAATTTCATAGTATGCTTAGATGGTGAAAAAAAGTGCTTTTTTTAGTAACAATCAAAATCACTTCAGTCATATTTTTGTGCTTCTATTTTGCTAACTTATTTTTAAAAATCTAAAAATGGATTTCCATGATTTATCAATTTTATCAGCGTCGAGTCTTTCCTCATCTTCTGAACCAAGTCATGCAAACAGCGAGTTTGATGGACAAGCGTCGTGAATTATTACTCCCGATTGAAGGCGAAGTACTAGAAATAGGATTTGGAACAGGTCTGAATATTCCTTTTTATGGCAACGTCGATACACTCTATGCACTTGAGCCAAACCCTGATATTTATCACCTTGCAGTTGAACGTGTGCAACATGCACCGTTCAATGTAAAACATGTGCAATCTAGTGCTGAGAAGCTTCCATTTGCCGATGCATCTTTAGATCACATCGTATCAACATGGACCTTGTGTAGTATTCCTCAACTTGATCAAGCCTTAGCTGAAATCTACCGTGTGCTTAAACCCACAGGCACATTTCATCTGGTTGAGCACGTCAAACACCCCGACTCAGTCAAGATTCAGTCCTTACAAACACTACTTACGCCGATTCAAAAACGGATTGGTGACGGTTGCCATCTGAATCGAGATATTGAGCGAAGTTTGGCTCAAGCCAAATTTAAATTTATCGAAAAGCAATACTTTGATGCTGAAGGCATTCCTGCGATTGCACAAAAAATGTTATTGGCGCGCGTACAAAAAATTGATTTGGATCAGCTTTCTTAATCTTGAAAATCAATACGCAAGGTTTCGAATCGAATTCGTCCTTCACGCACCGCTTGAGCAATCGCTTGCTGTCCTTTGCTCAAGCGCGCCCCACCACTTTTAATATCTAACAAAATGACTTCAATATCTTCCGCTTCGCCATCTCCATCACGGAAATCGGTATAGCCATCAAAGATCACATAATCAACTGGATCACCTAAGAATTTGGCGTCACTGGGTAAATACTGAAACTCAGGCAAGATCGGTGCAAATTGCTCAGCCATTTTTCCTTTTAACACTGCTCGGCTAGTATTCACACTACGTTTTTGCGCATCTAATAATGCTTGCTTATGTTCTAATTCTAACTCAGCAATATATTTTTCGTATTCTGCTTGGATACGTCCATTTCGAGTATTGGATAAAATAATGGTCGTGATTACCACTCCAATACACGCCCCAATCAGCATAGCCAGCCAAACCGACATAAAAAACTTCCTTTACTGCAACTCCGCTATTTAACTGCAACATTAAACTTTTGTCATGTGTAACACACTCGTGTAAAAAAGATGCTAAGGTATAGCGGAATACGAAACATATGTTAAAAAATCTAAGTTCATGAAGACAATATTAATTGCGAATCAAAAAGGTGGTTGTGGCAAAACCATGACAGCGATTACCCTCGCTACAGCATTATCACAAAAGGGTTATAAAGTTGCGTTAGCCGACGCCGACAATCAAAAATCATCATTACAATGGTTGAAACAAAGACCTAATACGGTCGCTCAAATTCAAAGCCTTGATTGGCGTCATGAAAAATCTATCGGCGAAGCACCAAAACACTTAGATTACTTAATTATTGATGCACCGGGTGCATTGTCTGGTGAACACGCTGAACAACTGATCAGTGAATCGCACGCCATCGTGACGCCACTACAACCGTCTTTCTTTGATATTGATAGTACCCGTCGTTTCTTAAAACACTTACAAGACATCAAACGTATTCGTAAAGGTAAAGTTCAAATTTTATTGATTGCAAATCGTGTGAAACCGAATAGTGCAAGTTCTAAAGACATTCAGGACTTTTTTACCAAAATCGAGCAAGAACCTGTTGCATGGATTTCAGAACGTAGCGCATACGGAACTTTAGCGATGCAAGGCTTGAGTATCTTTGATAAAACACAGAAAAACTTTGTGACGATTCAGAGCCAATGGCAACCTGTTTTAAACCAATTGGTTGATGACCCAAGCGAGTGGTTTTAAGCTTTGCAACGAAAGGTAATCTTTTGATATTAAATCTTAAAATCAAGAAATGAAAATTTCACTATATGGCTTTTTCAGTTAATATGGATTGATTCAATTTCTAGCACTGAGAAAATCATGGTGCAACAATACGCTTCCACATTACAACGCGTTTTGCTGTTTGGACTGTTCTTTGTCTTAATGTTTTTGGGATTTAGTATTCTTAAATACTTTATTGTCCCTGTGCTTTGGGCAGCAATTATTGCCTATATGACTTGGCCTGTATATCTATGGGTGCAACGTCGTTTTTTTGGTGAAAACCGCCCCACCCTCAATGCCACGATTATGATCACCTTGGTCATACTCGTGATTGGAATTCCTTTTATTTTTGCAATTTTCATGCTGCAATTAGAAGGTCGTAATTTATATTTTAATTTACAAAAACAGCTTTTTTCAGGACATGTTCAAGTCCCCGATTTTATTAAGAACCTTCCTATTATTGGCAAGGACATTAGTCGTACCATTAGTGAATTAAGCAGCGATCCGAATAGTATTACCAAAAATGTTGCTGAATGGATTCAAAGCCATCTCAGCTATGGTCGATTTGTCCTCAGTGAAATCAGTCGTAATTTGGTTAAATTGACCTTTGCCATCATGACGCTGTTTTTCTTCTATCGTGATGGGCAAATGATTTTGTCTCAGGTCAGCCGTGCTTTAGAAATGGTGATTGGGCCGCGTGTCCATCATTATTTAGATACCATTTCTGAAACCACTCGTGCTGTGGTCTATGGTGTGGGTCTAACCGCTGTTGCACAAGCACTCCTTGCAGGTCTAAGTTATTTTGTAGCTGGCGTACCTAACCCAATGCTACTGACCTTCGTCACCTTTATCTTAGCTTTAATTCCTTTTGGTACACCTATTTCTTATCTTGGCGTTGGACTTTGGTTATTCTCACAAGGTCAAACCGTTGAGGCAATTGGTGTCGTGACTTGGGGTATCTTGATCGTCAGTAGTGCGGATAATGTCATCCGTCCACTGGTGATCTCAGGGGCAACTAAAATTCCATTCCTACTGATCATGTTTGGTGTATTAGGCGGTATTGCTAGTTTTGGCTTGGTTGGTTTATTTATCGGCCCTGTTATTTTGGCAATCTTACTGGCGATCTGGCGTGAATGGTTACATGAAAATGTACAAGAACCTATTGCTGCCATTGAAGCACCACCAGAATCGAAATAGGGTTTTCTTTAGACCATTAATCATTTGATAACGAATCTCACTTGCGAGTTGTTCAATACTTTGTTTGAATCAAGATGATAAAGACAATAGACAAGGACAACTCGCGATGTTTTCAACATTACCTAAACTTTCTTTTTTGACCGCAGTGATCTTAAGCTTAACCGCCTGCTCATCAGCACTTATCGATAACAACGCCACGGCAAAAATTCAGAAACAAAGCACAATCAATGATCAAAAGCATTTGATCCCTGTGCATCTTGTCAGTGCGGATGGTGTAGGTGCATCAATTGGTACAATCTCTTTTCAAGAAACCCCTAAAGGTCTGCTCATCACGCCTGCTTTATGGAAACTTTCACCTGGAGAGCATGGCTTTCATATCCATGAAAATGCATCCTGTGATGCTGCAATGAAAGATGGAAAAATGGGAGCGGCACTGGCTGCAGGCGGTCATTTAAATCCTGAAAATATCGCACATCACGGTACTCCCCAAAACGGTCATTTAGGTGATTTACCCGTATTAGTTGTGAATGAAAAAGGTTTTGCTACAACACCTGTGATTGCGCCGCGTTTAAAAATGGCAGATGTCCAAGGACGTGCGATTATGATCCATGCGGGTGGCGATAATTATTCGGATAGTCCACTTCCACTTGGCGGTGGTGGTGCTCGCATCGCATGTGGTGTGATTAAGTAAAGGTTTGCTGTGGGTATCTTCTAAGTTATCCACAGCTTAGCTGTTTTGTAGTCACATTTACCCCAAAGGCTCACGATCTTTAAAGAAAATAAAACTGCGCATGAATTTTGCATAAGATTATTATTTGAAAGTTCAATTAATTAATCATGCTAAAACTGAGTGCAAATTGCTTATCCTGTGCGGCTTCCTTTTGGGAAGTTTATTCGTATGATCAACTTAAATAAATTAAAGAACAATAATCGTGAAAAACTTCGCCCAGATATTTAATCGTTTTCGCTCTAATTCTATTTTGTTGTATTGCCTACAAATTTTGATCGTACTGTGCGGCACTACATTGGTTCTCCATCACCTAGGACTTGGACAGTTCATTGTTCCTGTGACTTTGGGTGCGATTGCTACGGCACTGACTGATTTTGATGATCGTCTGAGTATTCGTTTGCGGAATCTGCTCTATGTTTGCGTTTTATTCTTTAGTGTCAGCACAATTTTAGAGTTTCTCTCACCTTACAAATTTTGGTTCATTGTTTATTTAAGCGTATCAAGCGCAGCACTCATTCTAATGGGCGCTTTAGGTCAACGTTACGCCACCATTTCTTTTGGCACAATTTTACTGTCTATTTACACCATGTTTGGACTGGGTGAATATCCACATTGGTATCAGCAACCGAGTTATTTTGTGCTTGGCGCACTTTGGTATGGTCTGACTTCGATTGTGTTTTTTATTATTCGCCCCACCCTCCCATTACAAGAGAAAATCTCAACAATTTTCAAAGATATTTCCGTGCTTTTACATACTAAGGCACGTTTATTTGATCCAGATAATATTGATAATGTTGAAAGCTTACTATTTGAGTTATCACAGAAAAATACCCAAGTCGTGAATAGCTTAAATCAAGCCAAAAACTCACTTCTCACTCGTTTAAAAGCATCTCGCGTCAATAACACCAGTATTTATTGGCTCAACTTATATTATTTTGCCCAAGATATGCATGAGCAAGTCACTTCAAATTATCTGCATTATGAAAAAATTCATCAGAATTTTAGCCGCAGTGATTTGATTTTCCGTATTCAAAAAAATATGCATCTGCAAGCGGTGGCTTGTCGTGATTTAAGCCAAGCTATTTTACATCATCAAGTGTATCAACCGAGTTCGGAGGCGACGGCGGCTTTAAAAAATCTCGAAGATTCCATGCAAGATTGGGTACAACAGCACCCTGATAATATCGAGGTGAAAAATCTGGAACTAATTTTAAATAATTTAAAAAGTGTGCATGAACAATTTGCACAATTACAATTTAGTCAAAACATCGAACATCATGCCGCAGAACAACACCAAGATCATCTCAATTTACTGGATGATGACATTCAAGGTGCACAAGACTTTATTTTAAAAATCAAACAACAGCTTAGTCCACAATCAGCGTTATTTCGTCATGCCGTGCGTCTTGCGGTTGTGTTTGCAATTGGTTACGTGATTTCCTTGTTACCATTTGCGCAAAATGGTTATTGGATTTTGCTCACCAGTTTATTCGTGTGCCAAATTACTTATTTTGCAACCAAAAGTCGTTTAAAACTCCGAACGATTGGAACATTGCTTGGTGTTCTGCTGGGTGTACCGATTCTATATTTTGTACCGAGTGTTGAAGGACAACTCATTATTACCGTGATTTGTGGGGTGTATTTTTTCTATTTAAGACAAAAGAAATATGCACTGGCAACGGTCATGGCCACTTTGATGGTGTTATTGATTTTTAATTTAAAAGGCGCGGGTTTTAGTATTATCGTACCGCGTATTATGGACACACTCATCGGCTGTGCCATCGCTTGGTTAGCCGTTAACTTCATTTGGCCTGACTGGAATTTCCGTAATATTTCCAACAATATTAAAAAGAGTAGCCAAGCCACACTGCAATATTTGCACTTAGTGATCCAGCAATATCATCACGGACGAGAACAAAACTTAGCGTATCGCACCACACGGCGTGCCGCACATAATGCTCAAATTGAATTATCGAATATGATTTCCAGTTTGAGTACTGAACCTCAACCAAACCAAGAACTCATTCAACACGCCTTTCGTTACTTAGTTTATAGTCACAGTCAGCTCAGTTATGTGTCTGCATTAGGACATCAAAGAGAAAAAATTGAAGATCCTAAAGCACTCGAACTATTAAATCGTATAGAGAACTTATTGAATCAAACATTGCTGCAACAAGTACCTATTCCAGAACATTATCTGGATCATTTATTACAAGATATTGAACATTTACATCAACAAAAACAGGTCTCTAGCAAGCATCAATTATTACTAAAACAAATGACCCTATTGCTAGAGACCCTGCCAGAACTCGTAGTTTTAAAAAACAAACTACTCGAACTGGAAATTAAATAATGCTGCAATTAACCATTTAAAGTTAATTCAATCCTTGTTGCTGGCGAACTTGCATGTGCTGCAACAAGACTTGACGTGGGGTGCTAAACCAAATCGCGATCAATGCAAAGCTGACTAAAGCAAATGCCCAGATATGGAAATGTGTATATAACACACGAACCAGTTCAATAATCACAAAGAAGCTCATCATCAATAACATTGACACTGATGCGGCAACCGTTCCTTTCGAAACTTCAGAAGACATCAAGGCAAAACGATACATCACTGAGAAACTAATCCCTTCACCGAAGCTGATCAACGTCATTCCAATCAATAAACAAGGAACAAGATAAGCGTTCCAGATCACACCAGCGATCAAGAATAACGTGCCGAGGAACATGATCGGTAAGCCCATCAAAATGGTCTTGCCTAATTCAAAACGATCAATAATTTTGATTAAAACGATATTTCCTGCAATCAAACCAAAGAACACAGGGAATTGCGCTAGACCATACTGCACACTACTCAGTTTTAATTCATCAACTAAGATAATCGGCGATAATGCAATCCATAGCATCAACGGCATACTCACCAAAGGCAGTGCTAAGGTAAACCCTAAAAATTGACGATCAGTAAAGACTTTTTTAAAGTCATCAAACATATAGCTGAACGGTTGTTTGGCACGACTTTCCTGATGTGCTGGCATAAATTTATTTAAGCCAAACCAACTCAAGAAAGACACCAATGCAATCGCTACAAAGCCCCAATGCCAAGACACATAATCAATTAAGAATGCACCTAAAACAGGACCAAGCAAGGGTGCTAATAACGAAATATTCGCCATTAAAGCCATCACTTTAATTGCATCACGCTCAGCAAAGGTTTCCTGAATCGCAGCATAACCGACTGCTGAAATGACAGTTAATCCAATCCCTTGTAAGAAACGCAAGGCAAGAAACTGCTCAATATTGTGGGTCAATAAAATGAGCAAGCAACAGATCGTGAAAAATGCCACACCCGCCAATAACACTTTCTTACGGCCGAGGCGATCTGATAAAGGCCCTAACAACCATGCGACACTCGCGCCACCTAACAAATAAAATGACATCGACGAGGGTGCCCACGTTGCACTCACACCGAATTGTTCTGTAATCGCCAGCATCGCTGGCTGGATCAAGTCATTACCGATATAAACTGAAAACTCAAATAGCACCAAGGCTAAAGGAAACATGAGCGTTATACGGTTTAACGTCATATTCTGATTATTCGTCATCATGTTGTATTCACAAAAATAACCAACTGGCGTTCGTCCCATTTTCAACAAACGAAAACAGGATCATCACCACAATCATGGTTTAGATTTAAATTAAATTTTGATTTTCATGCTGAGAGAAAGCATGTTGTAAATGTGAAAACACCGTATTCACAAGGTGTATATAAGAAAAACAATCTATTTACGTGAGACTGGTAAATGTTTTACCTTTTGGCAAAATCGCCAAGCGCAAATCTAGCACTTTTTTAAAATGACTGCAATTTAATCAAGCCGAATGAATTGTATTGATGTGTGAATAACAAAGAAGTTATCCACAGTTTTGTTGATCTTTTAGGCATGTTCAAATTAAGTCCCCCTATTAAGGACAAAGTTCAAACTGGAATTTTTCGGTATTCTCCCCTCGTGCACATTGATAGCTTTGTTTTTTATTGACGATTTTCCAAACGTCTTGATCTCTTTTTAACTCGTACTCGGTTCGGATTGCCATAACAGAATCATCTAGCTGTGCTTGTTCCACTGTAATTTCAGCATCCGTTGGATTTTCTGCACTGTTGAATTGTTGATTTATTTTTAAATTGGTCTCGTCATGAAACAAATTGGGCTGATCTGATAAAACGGCATGCATTGCTGTACTTTTTTGTACGGCTGCTTGCTGCTGCGACTGAGCAATTGGTGGACTGCAAGCCGCTAGAAATAAACTACACCCCAAAGCCATCCAAATTTTATTCATTTTAACCGCTCCCACAGACCCAATATGTTTATGCTACTATGCAAAGCTGAACTGCAAAGCAACAATATGTATATGACTTGCAACAGATTTGTGATATTTAGCACTTTATCTATAGTGATCACAAACGATTAAAAAACCTATATTTTTATAATCAATATCGCGTTTTAGGACATAACTTATGCCTGATTTATCTAAAAATTTAACCGTCATTTTACTCGTCACCACAATCTTGGTTGGCTGTTCAAAAAAGGAAGAAAGCTTTGCCAATGATGCCGCCCTTGAAACAGAAAGCGCAGAGTTTAGTAAAGCAATACAAGAAAATATTGCAGAAAATCCCAAACAATTACTTAGCCCACAACAGAATCCTTTAGAAAAAAGCCGCCAATTGGTTAAAACTTCACAACTGCAATTTGAAGTCAAAGATGTATTAAAGACAACCTCAACCCTCGAACAACAGTTATTGCAATACAATGGTTATATCGAAAGCAAACAAATCGATTATCAGATCAGTGATCGTTCCGAACGAGATCGTATTGACGGCAGTGTAGATATTTATGAAAAAATCACACCTATCGCACAACTGACTGTGCGCATTCCGAATGAACAAGTCACCAGCTTTCTCAATAACTTATTGCCATTGATGCTGAACTTTAATACCCAAAACTACGAAGCAAAGCGCTACGAATTAAAGTTACTCGAAGAAAAACTTAATACGGCTAATCAAAGCAACGCTGAATCAAATGCTGTCAACAATCAGCTACAACAACTCACTGATCTTGAAGTCAAAGACCGTTTAGCTTATAGCACCATTCGTCTTGAGTATTTCCAACAAGCCCAAGTCCGAAAAAGCCATGATCTCAATATCAATCGTATTGCGACCTTGGATAGTGATCCACTCCTTAGTCGTGTTTGGGAAGCAATTAAAATGGGGCTGTATGGCTTTAAAGAAACCATTATTTGGTTAGTGATGTTCTGGCCGCTATATATCGTAATCGCACTGTTTTGGTGGATTCGTCGTTGGTACAAAGCAAGAAAGCAATCTCAAGGATAAATGTATTCAATGCACAATTATTGATTTTTAATCAATAGTATTTTGCTTATTTATGCATTTTTACTCATGAATAGATTTTCTAAAATGCGCTCCAGTTTTAGAAATTTATTTTGAGTCATCGCATGAGCAATATTTTAATTATTAATGGTGCAAAACAGTTCGCTCACTCTAAGGGTGAGCTAAATGACACGCTTACTGAGTTTTCAGCATCTCATTTAAAAGTATTAGGGCATCAGGTACAAGTCACTCGTACCGACAGTGACTATGATATTCAAGCCGAAATTGAAAAATATTTATGGGCGGATGTCGTGATTTACCAAATGCCAGGTTGGTGGATGGGTGCACCATGGACAATGAAAAAATATATTGATGATATCTTTACCATTGGTCATGGTTCACTTTATGCCAGTGATGGTCGTAGTCGTTCTGATGCATCGAAAAAATATGGTTCAGGCGGCCTAATCCAAGGTAAAAAATACATGTTATCGCTGACATGGAATGCACCAATGGAAGCATTCACTGATCCTGAGCAGTTTTTTCATGGAGTTGGTGTAGATGGTGTTTATTTACCGTTCCATAAAGCCAATCAATTTTTAGGGATGGAATCATTACCTACATTTATTGTGAATGATGTGATCAAAATGCCGAACGTACCGAGTTACCTTGAGGCATATAAAAACCATTTAGATCAGATTTTCATATCAAACCATTAAGTGAGAAAATATCATGTTGACAATTATTGCTGAAATTTATACTCACGAAGGCGCTGAGCATCGCCAAGCTGTATTAGATGCTTTCCAAAAAATCATTCCAACAGTACTGGCAGAAGATGGTTGTCATGGCTATGAATCTTTGATTGACCATTCACCTGCAATAGAAATGCAAGCACTCAATCAGAATAGCATCGTAATGCTAGAGAAATGGCAAAGCACTCAACATTTAGAAGCGCATATGCAAACGGCACATATGTTGAAGCATTTTGAAGCGACCAAAGCGCATGTGGCTAATGTCAAAGTGCGTATTTTAGAAGCTAGTTTTTAAAAACCTCTAATCACTTGATGGTCTTACAAGAGAAAGGAAATCATAGTTTCCTTTTCAGTGTCTTACCGTGATGCATCCTATATAACCTATAGACTTACGTTACTTTTTTAAAAAAGTAACCAAAAACTTCGTCACCCACAAAACCTGTTCACTACTGGGATATATTTACTTATTTTGCAAAAACAATATATTACCAATAGCACGCAGGTTGTGGATGACATTTAGCACAAGCAGATTAATGTATAAATTCAGAGGAAATGCCTTTTATCTCCCCCTGTTAAATAGCAAAAGACATTTTTTACTGATAATAATGCTGCTTCAAATGGCGACTATATTCCGTTAAATAACGTTCTAAACCCTCTCGACGATCAACTTTTTGCATTTCTTTAGCAGCCAATTGCTCTATTTTGGTTTCCAGTAAATTCAGAATCGCAGTTTGTTCCATTTCAGGAAGTTGAGCTTTTTCTTTTTGCTGTTTTTTAATTTCCAAATAATCTTCTGCCCAATGACGTAATCGATCATGCTCAGAGACTTGGGCGAATAAATCGGTAATCAATAATTCAGGCATGACTTCTTGCGTGGCTAACTCTGCCGACATCAAACCACGGATCGAATAAAATACTTTTTTATAAGTAAAATTATCCGCAGTTTGCATTACTTTCATCCCACCTTTTGCTAGTGATAAGTAGTGATGATACAAAGCACTGTAATCGATTCGTTCTAGCAATCCATCGCGAAAGGTTTGCCACTCTGGAAAGGCATTAAAATAAACAATATGCGCTCTCACCCACTCCAAAACGGTAGGATTACTTTTTGCTAGTAATCCAAACATTTTATCGAGATCATATGAAACGAAGTCAAAATCGCCATCCATGATCTCAATCAAATCACGATATTTCTTATAATCAAAATATTGATCTTTACTCGGCAAATGGAAGCCACGCACATCATAGTCACTGTCAGGGCTTGCCATCCCCCATAAACGACTCCCACTTTCAATATAAAATAGCGGGATGTCTTGGCGTTGCTGGAAAAGTTTTTCTATTTCATGATGGATATTCATTTGGATAACTTCATTGTTCAAAAATTAAGACTTGCGAGAGACAATAATATTTTTTACTGTTCTAATTCATTTGATTTTAAAAAGATAACCATTCGATAAAATCAACTCATTCAATATAACAAATAGGATCAATCATGCAACTGACTCATGCGGGGCAAATTTTTTTGATTGTCTTTGTGATCTTATGTGTTTGGTCTTTTGCTTTAACAAGACTTTGGCTAAAACGTTTAGCCGACAATCGTGAAAGTAGTAAACTCGAATTTGCTTATTTATTTGCTGTTGTTTTTAGCATCAGCGCTTTATTTTTTCCATTCTGCTATTGGGTTTCACAGGCTGTTTATGATTTGGCAACTAAGCCAACCTATGATGCCAAAATCGTGAGCTATAACTCCGAATGGGTTGATACTGAACGTACCGATTCAAATGGCAGAAAATACAGAACACAAACTTTAATGCACACCGCTCAAGTGCAATTTAAAGATCAATACAACAAAACTATCACTATAGATAATTCAATCCGCTCTGGTGATGTTCCTATTATCGGCGATCATCTGACTGTCGTTTATAAAGATGGCGATCATAATGCTCAGGAAAAGAGTTGGCGGAGCATGCTGCTCTTTGCTGCTGCTTTATTTATGTTATTTATATTGGGTTTTGTCTTGTTGATGATCATTGCATATGGTCTGAATCGAGAGATGAAACCGTATAAGGCGTTTGCGAGCTTTTTAATTTTTAGAGTAACACTCACACTTGGCACAATGGCAATGTTTGCTATGTTGTCTTACGCAGTTTTTGCTTATTTCTTTTTAGGTAATCCGCGTGATTTACCTGTATGGGTCGTTGCAATTTGTGGCTTCTTTTCCGTGTGTCTTTTACCATTGATTTATCATATTTTGACGGGTTGGAAAGCGTATAGGGACAGATAAGTCAAAGCTCAAATTTACTATCGTGCCAACGGCACGGATGCCGCTATGTGGAACTGCTGTACAAGGATGTACTGTCAGTTCCACAAAGGATTTTTGTCTACTTTTGATCCTTCAAAAGTAGAAAATACCCATCTTAACCCCCACAGAAACTCTCTAGCTAATAAGTATTAGGCTATATAGAAATTTTCTAAAATATATATTTAAACAATAAAAAAGCGCATCTTTCGATACGCTTTTAACAGAACTTCTTTTATTTAATCAAGCATTAAAGATCAAATAATTTACCTGGGTTCATAATCCCATTCGGATCAAAAGCCAACTTCAATGCTTTCATATATTCAATTTCTTCAGGCGAACGTGAATATTCCAAATATGGCTTTTTAGTCATCCCCACACCATGCTCAGCAGAAATCGAACCATCATATTTTTTCACGGTATCAAATACGTATTTATTCACCACCTGACACTTCGCAAAGAATTCATCTTTGGTTAAGTTTTCAGGTTTTAAAATATTTAAGTGCAAGTTACCGTCACCAATATGACCAAACCAGCAGATTTCAAAGTCTGGATAGTTTTGAGAAACGATGGCATCAATTTCCGCAATAAACGCAGGCACATGCGTAATCAACACTGAAATATCATTTTTATAAGGAATAAACGGCGCAATTGACTCAGAAATATCTTCGCGTAAACGCCATAAGCTTTGTGCTTGATCCAAGCTTTGGCTCATTACGCCATCAACAACCCAGCCCTGTTCCATGCAATGCTCAAAAATCTGCATCGCTTTGTCCATGATTGGCTCGTACGGCGCTTCAAATTCAAGTAATACATAAAATGGGCAAGCTGTTTCAAATGGACGTTGTACATGACCACGATCCAAAACTTTTTGCATCGCCACTTCACCGAAGAATTCAAATGCAGTTAAGTCGATTTCTTTTTGGAAAGCATGTAATACAGGCATCACTGCATCAAAATCTGGCGTGCCTAAAACCATCACTTGCAAGTTTTGTGGTTGACGCTCAAGCTTGATTTCAGCTTCAGTGATTAAACCTAAAGTTCCTTCACCACCGATGAATAAATGCTGTAAGGCATAACCTGTGGCATTTTTAATCATGCCTTTATTTAAACGAATAATATCGCCTTTACCTGTGACAACCGTTAGACCTAACACCCAGTTACGTGTCATGCCGTATTTAATTACCTTGATACCGCCTGCATTAGTACCAATATTTCCACCGATTTGACTAGAACCTGCCGATGCAAAATCAACTGGATAATACATGCCTTGTTGTTCAGCATAATCCTGTAATTGCTCAGTTACGACACCCGCTTGAACACGCACCATACGATCCGCTGGGAAGAATTCAAGGATTTGGTTCATTTTGTCAAAGCTAATGACGATCTCACCATTATTTGCCACAGCACCCGCTGAAAGACCTGTACGACCACCAGACGGCGTAATCGCAACATTAAATTGATTGGCAAGTTTAACAATGGATTGAACTTGTTCAGTGCTTGAAGGAAAAACGATGACTGATGGGTTCGGATCAAAATGTTTGGTATGATCTCGTCCCCAATTTTCCAAACTATCGGCATCGGTTTTAATACGGTTTTCACCCACAATTGCCGTTAATTGGGTCAACAACTCAGGTGTTAAAGCGACTGAAGCATTCATCGTTTACAGGCCTAGTAAGAAGTAAATATCGGGCTTTTGGATTGCAAGTTAATATTTTTCAATATCTTAAATAAAGAAAAATAACATCATCCAAAATATAGAAGCTCTACAGAACAGCTCAAAGCTAGATATATTTAGATTTGAACATTAGATATTTATATTTTACATAGAAGCGCGCAAGGGATAAAGCGCAGGATAAGGATACTGTAATAACAAAATGTGTATAACCAATAAAATTCATGTATTGCTGAAAAATTATCAACAATTCTAGTGAGGTAATTTTAAACGAAATATCTATAACACCAAGCTCTATGCTATAGTACTGCAACTAAATTTTGGCCTTTGTAGCGGAGCCGTAATGAGCCAACATCTATCACTACCGAAAGACAAAATCCGTTTCCTATTGTTAGAAGGCGTACATCAAAATGCCATCGATACATTAAATGCAGCGGGTTATACCAACATCGATTACCACAAAACAGCACTTGAAGGCGAAGCTTTGAAAGAAGCGATCAAAGATGCTCACTTTGTTGGTATTCGTTCGCGTACTCAATTGACTGAAGAAGTTTTTGAAGCAGCGAATAAATTGATTGCCGTTGGTTGTTTCTGTATTGGTACAAACCAAGTCGATTTAAAAGCAGCGATGTCTCGCGGTATCCCAGTTTTCAACGCACCGTATTCAAATACGCGTTCGGTAGCAGAATTGGTTCTTGCTGAAACAATCCTGTTGCTTCGTCGCGTACCTGAAAAATCGAAAGTAACTCATGCTGGCGGTTGGGATAAATCTGCTGTGGGTTCATTTGAAACTCGCGGTAAAACTTTAGGTATCGTTGGTTACGGTTCGATCGGTTCACAACTTTCTGTTTTAGCAGAAAGCTTAGGTATGAAAGTGATCTATTTTGATGCTGTGACTAAATTACCATTAGGTAATGCACGTCAAGTTGGCTCTTTAGATGAACTTTTAGAAACTGCTGATGTTGTAACATTACACGTTCCTGATGTTCCTTCTACGCGTAACTTCTTCAAGAAAGAACAATTCGCGAAAATGAAAAAAGGCTCAATCTTCTTAAATGCAGCACGTGGTACATGTGTTGTGATTGAAGATTTAGCGGATGCAATCAAAGCAGGTCACATTGCTGGTGCTGCGGTTGACGTATTCCCTAAAGAGCCTAAAGCGAATGGTGAAGAATTCCAATCACCACTTCGTGGCTTAGACAACGTAATCTTAACACCGCACGTTGGTGGTTCGACGATGGAAGCGCAAGCAAACATCGGTTTAGAAGTTGCTGAGAAGTTTGTTGCTTACTCAGATAAAGGTATGACGCTTTCTGCGGTGAACTTCCCAGAAATCGCATTACCACTTTCTGATGGTCAACATCGCTTACTTCACATCCACAAAAACGTTCCAGGTGTGTTATCGAAGATCAACACATTGTTCGCTGAACAAGGCATCAACATCTCTGGTCAGTCTTTAATGACTAAAGGTGATATTGGCTATCTCGTTATGGATGTAGATGCATCTGCATCTCAAGAAGCGCTTGATACCCTAAGCCAAGTTGAAGGCACGATTCGCGTGCGTGTATTGTTCTAATAGCAAATTTAGAACAATATAGAAAAAGCCACAGTTTATGCTGTGGCTTTTTTATGGGCGTTTGAATTATTATGTGAATAATATACCAATTGTTCAAAAAATAAGACTTCTTCCCATGCTCAAGACACCTCTACATGCTGTGTTACTACTTATGATCGCCATGTTATGTGTACAAGGCAGCGGTTCACTTGCAAAGATTCTATTCCAAAGCTTTCCCGTTCTTACTGTTTCAGCGATGCGCCTATTTTTTGGTGCAATGATTCTGGCCATCATTTTTCGAATCTGGAAAATTAACTTTAAACACGTTCGCTGGAAAGCAATCCTCAGTTATGGTGTTGCACTTGCAGGGATGAATGGTCTGTTTTATTTATCTTTAGAACGTTTACCACTCGGAATTGCTGTTGCTTTTGAGTTTATTGGGCCATTAAGTGTTGCGCTCTATCATGCCAAGCAACGTTTTGATTTCATTTGGGTTGGCTTTGCGATTTTAGGGCTAATTTTGCTTTTCCCGATGCAACAAGCACAACAAGGTATAGATCTCGTCGGTGTATTTTTTGCGGTTAGTGCGGGTGCTTGTTGGGCACTTTATATTATCGCTGGACAGAAACCATCTGGTATTTCAGGCAATCACACCGTGTGTCTTGGTATGACAATTGGCATGCTGTGCCTACTCCCTTTTGCGGTATATTCAGGTGCAATAGATCGCGTCTTTGAATTACCAAGCCTCTATTATTTTATAGGACTTGCGATCTTAGCAAGTGCATTACCCTTCACCTTAGAAATGATTGCACTACGCAACTTAACACCGCTTAGCTTTGGTACATTAATGAGTTTAGAACCAGCGGTAGCCGCACTTTCTGGCTTTGTATTTTTAGGTGAAATGCTTTTGTGGAATCAATGGCTGGCGTTGGGCACTATCATCATTGCATCGATTGGATGTACCTTTACGACACAACATGCACGCCAACAAAAAGAGGCTAAATAAAATGCCTCAACATCTTAAAATAATACAGATCTCACAGTATGATCATCTCGCCTACACCTTAGCTTAACTTATTCGTCTGATCGGTCTCCCATGAAAAATCTCCAGTTGATTGCAGTGTTGTACATGGTTTTATCCATGGTGGCTTATCAAATTAGCGCATCATTTGCCAAACAGTTGATTACAACGCTTGATCCACTCACCGTGACGATTTTAAGGCTGAGTTTCGCAACCATTATCGTTGCGATCATGTTCCGCTCATGGACCATCATCTCTAAGCTGAAATACTTAAAATGGCGTGATTTACTGCTCTATAGTGCATCTTTAGGTTGTATGAATATTTTATTCTATACATCGCTTGGTAAGCTGCCTCAAGGTATTGCTGTAGGTTTAGAGTTCATTGGCCCGCTTGGTTTGGCCCTACTTTCAATCAAACAGCGCAGCGATTTTATTTGGGTAGCATTTGCGATTTTAGGCATTGCACTCATGGTACCCTGGCATGATGCACAGCAACAAAACTTTTCATATATCGGCGCAGCCTGCGCACTAGGTGCTGGTTTCTTTTGGGCACTCTATATCTTCTTTGGACATCGTGTTGCCCAACAAAATATTGGTTTACATGCATTAACTCTTGCTATTGGCATGTCAACCATTGTGATGCTACCGATTGGCCTATGGAGTAATGCGCCTGCTTTACTAGATACTCAATACTGGGGCAAAGCTTTAGTGATTGCGATCTTAGCCACTGCAATCCCTTATGCGCTAGATTTAATGGCACTCAAGCGGTTAAGTAAATTGAGTTATGGAACACTCACCAGTCTTGCACCTGCTCTAGCAGCCTTAGCAGGATTAGTCATCTTGCATGAACAAATTAGCTTACTGCAGTGGGTCGCATTACTTTGCATTATGCTTGCGTCGATTGGTGTAACCTTACGCGGTGAAAAGTCACAAACACAGTAAACCGCATTGATCACCTTATAGAAAAATTAGGTATCGGTATTTTTGTATTTCTGATATTCAGCAAGATACTTTTTGCCTAATTTGTCTTTTTCACTATCTGCCAAGATTTTTCCTGCTTGTTGGAAAAATTTGTGCTCCTCTTCTTTTAAATGATGATGGACTTTTTCACTTAATTGTTTTGCTATTGCCAACCAACTCGGATTACTCATCTCAGTATCTTCTAGTTGTTCAACCAATTCATCCATTTCATGGTGTTCAGCTAATGCATGTCGGGTAATATCTAATCCCACATCATCGAACATTAACGGAATATATAAATAACGGTCTTCAGCAACTGAATGTGCATATAGTTCTTTTTTGAGCAAAGCAAAAAGCTCTTTGCGTTCATCACTTGATCCACTGGTTTTAATTAATTGATCTGCCAAACTGCGTTGCTGTTCATGGCTTTCCCTAAGCGCTTCAAATATATTCATTTTTACCTCTAAGGTTGGCTAACAACCACAATACAAGATGCCATAAAGCTGATACGGTGGTGTGTGGCTAAATACTTATCTTAGAAAGTGTTTGTTTTTTAGACAGCATCGTTTAGGTGTGTTTTTGTTGTAAACCTTTATCTTTTGAATCAGATAGTAACAATGATTTGATAGCCCAATCGGCAAATCAAGATACTGACTAGAATCAGGAATAAAATACGGATGAATCCGCTACCGTATTTTAAAGCCAAACGCACGCCCAATAATGAACCTGCAATATTTGCAACTGCCATCATCAATCCCAATGCTATCAATACATGTCCCGTCGGGATAAAGAAACTAAGCGCAGCAAGATTAGTCATGAAATTACCAATCTTCGATAACGCCGACGCATGCAAAAAATCAACTTGAAGAAAACGAATAAAAAAGAAAATAAAGAAACTGCCCGTGCCAGGTCCAAAGATGCCATCATAGAATCCAATTGCAAGACTCCCAAGAGCAGCAAAGATCAGTAACCGAGGTGTGATCTGTTGATCAACATGGACTTGTCCAAATTGCTTCTTCATAAAAGTATAAATCGCAATCACGATCAGCATGATTAAGACTACTGGACGCAACACTTCTGTTGGTACCATCGATACACAAGCTGCACCGACAAACGAGCTAATAAAAGCAAAAACCGCAATCACTGCGAGCAGTGACCACTTTAATTTGACTCGTCGGACGAAGGAAAATGCAGCTGAGCCTGTGCCACAAATCGATGCGATCTTATTGGTTCCAAAAATGGTAGCGGGTGCAGTTTGAGGTAACGCACTCATCAGCGCAGGGATCTGAATAAGTCCACCACCACCGACAGCAGCATCAATTGTTCCTGCACAAAAGGCAAAGAACACGAGACTCAGTATCAGCTCCCACTCCATAAAAACAACCTTATAAATTCAATAAACGTTTTGGCACTAAGCGCTTTTTATCTGTAATCTCAGCTAAACCAAGGCAACGTTCACCATCAAAAACTAAAACTTCAGCGGCTGCTTCATGATCGATATTACTTTCTTGACCATTACCGAAATATTTCTCACGCCCTTCAGGAAGTTGGACTCTAGGAAAATGTGCGACAGGAGAAAATACAGGTAGCAATAATGCATCACGTTGTTCTTGAGACAGGCTTTCTAAGTATTCAATCGTATAGCTTGGATCAATCTCAAAATGACCTGTTTGAGTACGATGTAGCTTTGTTAAATGTCCCCCACATCCTAGAGCTTCGCCAATATCCTCGCCCAAAACTCGAATATAAGTTCCTTTTGAACAAGTGACATCTAAAGTTAGACTATCCTCACTAAACTCAATTAGCTTCAATTCATAGATCGTCACTGGACGAGCCTCACGCTCAATTTCAATCCCTTTACGCGCCAGCTCATATAAAGGACGCCCATCACGCTTTAAAGCTGAATACATCGGTGGAACTTGCTGAATATCGCCACGGAATTGCTCGAGTACTGCTTCTATCTTCTCTTGATTTAAGGCAGACACAACACGCTCTTGTAATACAACACCCTCAACATCGCCTGTTGAAGTGGTTTGCCCAAGCTTGACTGTAGTTTGATAACGTTTAGTTGAATCCAATAGATAATGAGAAAATTTTGTCGCCTCGCCTAAACAAATTGGCAATAGTCCTGTTGCCAATGGATCAAGCGCACCGGTATGCCCTGCTTTCTGTGCATTAAACAGACGACGCACTTTTTGTAATGCAGAATTAGAACTTAAACCTAAAGGTTTATTTAATAAGAAAACACCGCTCAAATGGCGATACGAACTTTTTTTCATAATAAAAAGTCAAAGCATAAACATGCATTTTATCAAAATCAGGACTAAGATTATAAAAAGATAGCTTTTAAAAATCTCACTAGCATAAAAAAATGCGCCAATTGGCGCATTTTTTTGCTTTACAACAAAGTTAAAATTAACCTTGTTTACGAGCTGGTAACTTTTCACGAATACGTGCAGCTTTACCAGACAACTCGCGTAGGTAGTAAAGTTTAGCACGACGAACGTCACCACGACGTTTCACTTCGATTTTAGCAACGATTGGAGAGTGAGTTTGGAAAACACGCTCAACACCAACACCGCTAGAGATTTTACGAACTGTGAAAGCAGAGTTTAAACCACGGTTTTTCTTCGCGATTACAACACCTTCAAATGCTTGAAGACGCTCACGGTCACCCTCTTTTACTTTAACTTGGACAATTACTGTGTCACCAGGAGCAAAAGCAGGGATATCAGTTTTTAACTGTGCATTTTCAACAGCTTGAACTAAAGGATGTTTACCACTCATTGTGGAATCTCCAATATGTGCGGGAGAGAAGAGGTCTCTTACACCGCTGAGGATAGAGGCTAAAGCGCATATCGCTCGTTTAACTTTCCCTTTAAAACAGAATGTCTTAAAGAGCCTATTATTTAACTTAAACTAGGTTTAAGTCATAACTCGAAGCAATGCTTCTCGTTGGGTGCAAAGACAAACTGATACCAGTTTAATCTTTGGAATTTTTTAACCATTTAATTTGCTGCTTGGTCAACTCTACTTTTTCTACCAATTCTGGTCGACGATCTAAAGTTCGTTGATAACGCTGCAAAAAACGCCATTTCTCAATATTGGCATGATGCCCTGATTTGAGTACCTCAGGCACATCTAGCCCTTCAAAATGATCAGGCTTGGTATACTGTGGGCAGTCCAACAGACCATCCACAAAAGAATCTTGTATTGCAGATTGCTCGTCTGACATGACATTCGGCAAACGACGAATAACAGTATCGAGCAATACCATTGCAGGCAGCTCACCACCTGAAAGCACATAATCCCCAATTGACCATTCTTGATCAACATAATGCTGGATTAAACGCTCATCGACCCCTTCATAGCGACCACACAATACAATCAAACCATCATAATCAACGAATTGCTGTACTGCCTGTTCATTTAAGGTCTGTCCTTGCGGTGACATATACACCACAGGAACATTGGCACATCCTGCTTGCACTGCTAGTTGTTTGGCATGTGTAATTGCTTTTGCTAACGGCTCAGCCATCATTACCATACCAGGACCACCACCAAATGGACGCTCATCCACTCGTTTGTAGTTGCCCTCAGCAAAATCTCGTGGGTTAATGCAAGTGACTTGCACAATATCCCTTTTTGTTGCGCGTCCGCTAATCCCGTACGCTGTAATCGCTTCAAACATTTCAGGAAACAATGTGATGACTGCAAAAAACACCGCAGACTCCTTCTTTATTTTCCTGCTGCGCTACTATTCCTTATTTTAAGGATTAGTAGTCTACGCCCCAATTGACGTAAATACGACCAGCTTCAAGATCAACGCGTTGCACCACATCTTTATGCCAAGGAATCATTCGCTCTTCGGCATCAATGCTATCTGCAGTTGCTTTAACAACCATGACATCATTGGCACCTGTTTCAAAAAGCTCGTAGATTTGACCAAGATTGACTTCTTGCTCATCTTCACTCAAACCTAACACGGTTAGGCCTTTAAGATCAGACCAGTAATACTCATCTACATCTGCTTTTGGAAGCTGTGATTTAGCAATCCAGATATTTGCACCGACTAAACTTTCTGCACCAGTGCGATCACTCACACCTTTTAATGCAACAACCAAGCCTTTGCCATGTGGTTTCCAACGTTTTACATCAATTGTTTGCCAACCAGCCTTGGTCTCGATGTACCAAGGAAGGTAGTCAAACATATTACTCATAGGTTCAGTGTTTGAGTAAACCCAGAGCCACCCATTCAATCCATAAGCTGAACGTAACTGTCCAATCTGAATACGATCTTCGGGAACATTCTGTGCTGGTGTCATGGGCTATCTACTACAATTATGCAGTAGCTGCAGCTTTTTTAGCTTGAGCAGCTAAAGAAGCAACACGTTCTGAAGGTTGAGCACCTTGAGAAACCCAGTGTGCAAAACGGTCAGCGTCTAAACGGATTTTTTCAGCTTTACCTTGTGCAGTTGGGTTAAAGAAACCAATACGTTCGATGAAACGACCGTCACGTGCGTTACGGCTATCAGTTACAACGATTTGATAGAATGGACGTTTTTTTGCACCACCGCGTGCTAAACGAATAACAACCATGAGAACAACCTTATAGTTTTTACGGATTATCCCTGCGTCGACCACCGACAGCACTTCAAACCCCTTTAATAGAGGGCGGTATTTTACGTTAATTTTATGCTGAAAGGAAGAATAATTTAGTTTTACCCACAGTTTTGAATTCTATAGAGACTCAACCAGTTCTATATAAGGAAATTTTCTTTTATTCTTATCAAATATTTAAATACTACGCTATACCACTTAATGAGATTAAGTGGTATTCAAAAAATCAAACTTTAAGGTTTTATTAACGTCCATTCCAGTTTGATGTATTTGATAACGAACATCCGGATGCCCCTTTAGCCCAAAATTTTTGACCTTGGTCATTTAAACAAATGATTCCATTATTCCTTTGTGAGCTTGAAGAAATTGGTGTTGCTGTTAGAACCCAAGATGAAGTTGTTAATGATGTAAAGGCGAGTGTATATAGGGCACCTCCCTGTTTAGGGCTAGTTGTCGAACCATAAATTGATAAAATATTATTTCTACTGGTATCAGTAGAAAGATAACTACTATTTGCCAACCTTCTAGATTCCATTATTTGAGCAATATTAGTCATTTCTGCTTGAACATCTGCACGATGCGTCCTTTGTAAATATTGCAAATAAGAAGGATAAGCTACAATCGCAATAATTCCCATAATTGCAACTACAACCATCAATTCAATTAATGAAAAGCCATTCCGAGTATACATCACCAATTCTCCGCCCCGCCTCCACATGTAGAATACGTAATATTAGCACTTGTTGTATTTCTACAGCGTATCCCCACATTTGTAATTAAAAATGAAAAATTTCGAGCATCAGAACTAACAGCCTTAATCGCCCAATTTTGACCTATAGAAGCAGGGTTAGTTAAGAGTAAACTAGAATTATCACCATCAACAATCGTTAATGTATACTTAATTTCTGCTCCAGTCGCCTCTAATGGTAAGGTCAATGTTTGAGTTCCAGTATTAAAAGGAACAACTCCTGAAGCATTATATAAATAACGTGGATTAAAACCCTTATAGCTAAAATTCTTTGATTTATGCCTCTCTAATTGGTCAGCTAGCTTTAACATTTCTTGTTGAGCAGCTGTAGCATTTGCACGGCGAGCATAAGCTTGATAGCTTGGCATAGCTATCGCTGCCAATAATGCGATAACCATCAAAACCAGCATCAGCTCAATCAAGGTAAAACCTTGATTGAAAAACAATTTATTAGAATATTTTTGCATAGAATATCCTTTTAGCGATAACGCTCATACCAACGAGTCTGAACTAAACGACTAGTACATTGCCACTCACCAGTTCCTTGCGTATTACCCGCCATCGTCAACTTACCACAACTTCCAGGCGTGCTATCTGGTTTTGGTACAAAGGTAATACCTCGAATACCAGCACCAATTACATTGTCATTGCATTCAGAGACTCCAGCAGGACAACCCGTGGTTTTTGTTTGAAAACCACTTTTCATTTCCAAGGCAGTATTTAAAGTTCCATTTGTGTTTAAACAAGCTCCATATGGTAAACAGAATCTTTGCCAATCTGTCTCACCGATAACTCGAGGTTTACATGGATCTTGCTGTACAATCCCAGTTCCTTGAGGATCATATACAGGAACTAATAGATTATTAGTAATAGCAATTGGTTCTTCTTCAAATGCCTTCATTCCACCTTTAATTCTGAAAGATCCATCTGCTTTTTCTATGTTGTTGATAGTCGTCGCACTTGAGCTTTTACTAGACAGAGAACGATACCACCCGGCCCTACCAATTCCAGATGTTGGAAAGAACAAAGAGGCAACTGTCTCGCCTGTAGCTAAAACTTGAGGGTTCTTTTTAAAATCAGCACGAGTTTTATTCTGTGACTCTAAAGTTGGTGTGCCTGAGATTAAATCTGGACGTATAAAATCACGATCAATTATACCGTAGATATTATTTACTGGTCGGTCTGACAAAGCATTTGCAGGGCTCATACCTTCACGCCCTTGAATCGGATAAACATCTAAAGGAGTACTACGATCCCCAGATGCAATACCTAATAATATAAATGTATTTACACCCTCATCATGAATTGTCACCGTTGGTTGAACATAAAAACGAGGCGCTTTTGCTCCAGTATAATCATTACCAGGATCATTTGTAGTATCGTTTGTTGCAAGATTCGCTAAACGCACAACTCGCTTACCAAATCCACCTGTCGCCGTTGCATTATTATTAAAATCAGCTCTAAAAACCTGCCCACCCAAATCACCAAAGTAAATATGATCAATCAAACCATCAGCATCACGATCTAAAGTACTTATGCGACTTACAATACTATGTTTCATATATTGTTTGCCATCTGTTGCTGTTGAGCTATAAGTTGCTGACCAAATTAATGCACCAGTTTTAGCATTAATCATATAGACGGCATTACCTTTCGCCTTAGTTCGTGTAGAGCAAGTACTATCATCCCCTGACGATGCCAAAGTAAATGAAGGACTTTCATAGCATTCATCATATCCTCCTCCAACAATCATTACACGCGTAATATTATTACCATAACGAATATTAGCTAGGACAGGTTTAGACCAAGTTTGCCCTAAGCGATCAAAGCCAGACGTTGTACTATCAACTCTAAACAGTAATTTGGGACTACTAGGATTCAATACGTTTAAACCATAATAGCTACTACCACCCATTCTCATTCCTCCATAAATATTCATCTGTCTAGCAGTGACACTTGATGTAACGGTTGAGCCTGAAGTAGTGGAAGTAATATTATATGTTGGATCTGCAACCCAAGATCCATCAACACCATGTATAGGTGAGTTTAAGCCTGTTTGCCCTATGACTAAGGCTTTGGACTTAGTCGTATCATTTAAGATCTCAGCAGGGACAAAAACCATTTGCTCTTCACCCGATGCAGCATCAACAAGATGTAAACCACCTTCCATCGAACCGTATAAAATCGATTGTTTACGGGCACTCGTTAAATTTCCTTGAGCATCCAATCTACCAGAATAAGTTAATTGCACAGGCATAGAATGAATACTTCCACCCATTGATAAATAAGGTGCATCTTGCGCAGAGAGCGTTGATGGAAGCGTATTTGCTGTAATATCTGTACTATAGCCTAGATAATTTAACAACTTGAGCTTAATTGATACTGGAAAATCTTTAAGAATATTTTGTCCAGTTGAAGCATTGAATTTACTTAAAACATGAGTGCCCACACTTGAAACACTTGCAAAAGCTGCTGTTGGTTGTTCAGGAATTTGCAGTAATGCTGTACCAGATGAGCTACCAGTTGAAGCAGTTAATATTGCATTATTCGTATCTACTGATGAAACATCAGTGAATAGATTACGAAGTTTCTGAGAAGCTGCATAAGCATATTTTATAATATTCCCCCCAGAACTAACCTCTGCTTGGCCATTATATGGTAATGGAACTTTAGAATAAGCCCCTCCTAGGAAAACTTTACCGCCGTCATTATAGCTCGAACTATTCCAATAATCTTTGGTTCCAGCATTAAACGCACCTGCTGCATCATAAACTAGGCCGCCAGTATCACCTCTAAACGCCCCAACATTAACTCCAGACAGGGTTACACTATACCTTTTAAGATTTCCTCTCCATGTAAGAAAGCTATGTGCAGGATCTGGTTCCAATGCTCTCAAATAACCATATTCAGAAAGGTTACTTGGATTGAGAGCATCATAAGGTACAGAGATTTGTCCCGTCGTTAACGGGTCGAGTGGAGCTGCCCCCAAATTATTAATAAATTGAACAACACTTTCCGTCACGCCATCTGCTGTTTGTGTCGGGAAAAACCCCCCATTCCCCCACCCTGGAGCTGTTACAGCATTGGTTGCCTGATTTGGTGAGCACGCATCATCTCCAGTTCTATCACTCTGCGTACGAGAACTCATCTTACAAGCATTCACAGCATCACTTGTACTTAGATTATTTAATGCCGCACCAAAACCGACAAAAGCAGTTTGAATAGAAACATTGGCTGGGTTAGTAGCATTCGTCGAGTTACTTTGGACAGTTCCACCATTGAATAGCTCTTTAGCAAAGTTACTCATATAGTCCCAGTCAGTCCCACCACTTAGACCACCACTACTGCTAAAAGAATTCCTATTCAGGGCTTGTGCCATAACTGATGAACTAGCATTAGATGTAGGTACACCATCAGATAGAATGTAGACACCTTGACCATCACAACTCTGACGATTTGCTACAGCAGGTAAGGGAGATAAATATGTCGTATAATTTGTATTAGGATCCTTAGAGGACTGTACAGATTTATTAAAACCACTATAAGTGCTACTGCCTGTAACTAGTTTGTTTTCATATACACATGTGCCACTTTGCCCACCAATATAACAGTTGGTATCATATGTAGAGGTTGTAGGATTTGTTGTAGAATCACTACTCCATGCTGTACAACTGTCCACTGTATACGTGGTATCTGTACAATATTTATAATTAGGTGTACTGGACGTTGTATATACATAATCATAATAATACCTATTTCCACCACTAGTATCCCAATCCATACCATTGACAGCACTACTACTCACGGTACTAGTAGATGTACAACCCGAAGTTGTAGTCGTTCCAACTGTGCCATTACATCTATAGTAAGTTGGATTCCAACCACTACCTTCTCGTCGAAAATAATAAACTTTCGTCGCAGTAGTAGGATAATATTTAAAATATAAGGGAATACTTCGAGTACTCGAGCTTACTGTGCTTGTTCCCATTAAATAAGCAGCAGCTTCAGCAAAAGCGTTTGCAGTTGGTGTGCCACCACTAGCAGCAAGACCTGCCACCGCTGTTTTTAAGGCAATTCTCTGACTTGAACCAACAGCTCCAAGATCAGCAGCAGGCACTAGAATTTCCCCACTATTGCCATCACCACTAGTCCCACTACTGTATGTAGAAAAATGCCCTAAGCCTACACTAACTCTATTAAAGTTAGGATTATCCGTTTCTAGGAATCTGAATACACCATCCTTTAAACGTGTTAAACGATCATAACAACGATAACTGTTATCGGACTGCTTCTCACAGCCAGAACCATCAGTTGCTTTTACTCTAGTATTTGTTGTATTTGAAGAAACGGGACAATAATAGCGTCGATAGCTAGGCGTAGTTAATGAATTAGAATAGGTTACTGTACAACTAGTAATATTATAATCATCTGGGATACCATAAGTATAATTCCCACCAGAGGATTGAGTAGATATTGTTGGCCCCATAGAACCAGATGTATCCAACATCATTACAATAGTTTTTTTGCCAGCTGTAGGAACAGCATAGATCTGTAAATCACTCGCTTTAACAACTGAGGTTGTCATCAACCAAGTCATAACTAAAGAACTTGAGCAGATGGCATACCACAACTTATTTCTTCTAAACTTTTCCAAATTTTTATTCATGGCATTTCTCCTCAGCTTCCCGGAGCAACTGTTTCAGTCAATTGATTAATATAATTAAATTCTTGCACTTGAGTGCTAAATGGTACGCCCTTATCAACTAGGCATTTTGCTAAGGTATACTCATTTCCAGCCGCTAAAGTTGCAGTTAGATCGTCACTAATTTTTGCACTAGAAGAACTTAGACAATCCGATTGGATAGAAGACGCTGTACTGCTTGAATAAGCTGGTAAAATTGCCGTAGTGGTTACCCTAACTCGTTGTGTAGAGGTCATACTTTTTGGAAGTTGTGTTCCATCAGACACATTAATTCCTCTTGGTAAATTAGAACCAGGCGTACTATTAATAGCATTTGTAGGAACACTTACTGCAACTTGAGTAACTACTGCTGGGCGGTTACTACCAAAATTTGAAGTTAAATCACAAAATCCAACAACACCACCAGCTTCAACAGTTGCATTATTTCCACTACCACGTTTAATTAAGCTTGCATCAATAGTTTGAGCAAAAGAAACCGTTGTCGATGTAGGTTTAAGACAAAAAATATACTCCCCACCTGGATTACTTTCATTTTCCTTAAGCGCGGCACCTATTACATTCCCTATATTCGTAACGGTTGTTGGATCAAAATTGTTAAACCAAGCAAGAGGTGTATCTGATGATTGAAAATTTAATTGGTTTACTTGGCTATTAGTTGCAACACTCAAAGAAACAATAGCCACACGCACAGCTAAAATTCCAACCACAATAATTATGAGTAGAATAATCATGACTACAATTAATGTTGCACCCTGCTGACGCTTTATATGTAACTCGTTCCTGTTCGAAAGGCTCATAAGACATCTCCCATTCCATTACGCAATGCAACTGTTGAGCTATATACTCGGCGTTGGAAACGTGTAGTCGTATTAGATGGAGTCGCCGTATTATCCAACATGAAAAATGGCTGCGAAGGATCAATTGCATTATTTTGAGCATTATTTGCAGAACGAATTAACATGGATATCTGTAAAGATAATATTCTGGTTGAAACATTAACATCTGTCACAACTGATCCAGAAGTTGTTGCTACTGTACTTGCACGGGCTGAGTCTGAAGCAGATCGATACTGTGGAATCGTGTAATAAGCAAACTGATCACTAGTAGAACTTGTAATCGTTGATGGTGTTGTAGAAGTGTTTGTCGTCTTGATAGTAGTTGTAGTTTTCGCACCAATTAATACATGGAAATGATCAACTCTAGGAATAATAATTTGCCCAGCATCACCCAACCCAGTGATAGGCATTGGAGTAATAACTCCAGTCGTAGCATCTGGAGTTATTCTAGCAGCAGCTGCTGCTGCCACATCTGCTGTACTTGTTAATGGCGTATTCGCATCGCAAGCAAGTGCATAGTCAGTTGAAGCCCCATTTGCATCAGGTCTCAAAAAATACCGCTGCACCACCAAATCTCCAACCAAGACATTTGCACCTTCGCAATTAACCATATTCTCTGGAGCAAAAAATTGAATCGTGAGTTGATCGCTTACTGGATTAGAAATAGTTGAACCTTGTCTATTTTTTAGAGTTACTTGTGTTAGTCCTTTCCAATAATTATTAGTTGAAGATACAGTATCACCCTGTCCACGACTTAACAGAGCAGAATCAATATATGTAGTCGCTCCAACTTTAGGTACAAAATTTGCATTTTGATTTGTAGCTGTTGAACCAGTCAAAATAACTCCTCCATAGGGAGTTCTATCATCCAACTTCAAATTAGTTAAATTTTCTTGGTTTGCAAAACGAATATCTCTAATTACATAATCCACACCAAAAATTCCACTATCCTGAATTTCAGCATTGGCCTGTTGTAATCGACTTGACAATATTCCACCAGTAAACAGCTGGACTGCTGCCGCAACGACAATAAGCCCCAAAACTAGAGCCACCATTAATTCAATTATTGTAAAACCAGCATTCCTACTAATCGATATATTATTCATCTTAATAGGCCTCCATCATTAGACAAGATGCCCCATTCACATACACACCATCATTTCCCATACAACTTGAAACATCAGCAGAAGTGGTAGCAGAACTACCACTTCCTGTGGTTACAATCACTGGTTGTGTCTTACCCCAAAAGGCGTAAATACATTGTCTACGCATAGTCATCGTAGCAGTAACCCCTGGACAATTATCCATAGTTAGATGTATTCCTAATTGATTTGCATTTCTTGCTGTTTGATAAGCGTCGAATTGTGCAACCTGATTAAGCGAACAAGCAGAATCAAAACAGTTTGTTGGTGATGGTGTCGTTGCATCAAAACCTGAATAACTACGGACAAAAACAGGATAATTATTTATTTGAGTTTTATTAACACGCATGTTTTCAGCCAGCGCTCTCATAATTACCATAGCTTGTGACTTTTGCATCGCTTCCGCTGATGCATCAAAAGCACGTAGTTGCAAAGCAACGTACCCCAATACACCTATTGCTAATAACAATAAAGCAACTAGAACTTCCATAAGTCCCACACCTCTTTGTTTTTTAATTATCATCAGCATGTTCCTTCTGGTTTTATAACGTAAGTCCCCAATCTCGTTACAACTATAGTCTTCTGAATTTTTACCTTAGCGTTACAAAGAGTAAGTGTTCTATCCCCTGCTATATTTGAAATTAAACCATTCGAATTGAATACAAAAGTGGAGGCCGTTACTGTCGGGGAAATGGATAAAGTTGTGTTATTTATTACATTCCAATTCAAGCTCGTTAATGTATTCACACTATTAGACGCAAGATTTACGCTAACATCAGAGCGATTTAGAATGGCCTGACTTTTAGCTTGAGATAAAGCAAGTAATAATTCTCTAGCATTCTGATCATACCGTCTTTTCTCCATCAAATTAGCCATTGATGGAGCTGCCATAATGGATACCACAGCTATTACTGCTATTGTCACCACCAACTCTACTAAGGTGAATCCCCGATTTTTCCCCATCGCTCCACACCCAAGAAAAACTTTTACTTATACTAATAATAAACTCATATCCTACATAACCAATACAAAGTAGATAAGTAACATAAAAAAACGGATGGAGTGCACTCCATCCGTTTCAAGTTCACATTTTTCTTTAAAAATTAGGCTTGTATCACCTGTATACGCAACTCTTTTGGTAGACTAAAAGTAATATTTTCCTCTGTACCTTGTAACTCTTTTGGAGGAGTTGCTCCCCAGTCTTGTAAACGCTGAATCACTTGTTTAATTAGTATTTCAGGCGCTGATGCTCCAGCAGTCACACCAATCTTACTATCCTGCTGAAACCACACTTTTTCAAGCTGATCGGCATTATCTACTAAATATGCAGATTTCCCCATACGCTCAGCAAGTTCACGTAAACGATTTGAATTAGACGAGTTTGGAGAGCCAACGACAAGCACTACATCACATTGTTCAGCCAAATCACGCACAGCATCTTGACGATTTTGAGTCGCATAGCAAATATCATCTTTGCGTGGTCCTTGAATCTTAGGAAATTTAGCCCTTAATGCATCAATAACCTTTGCAGTATCATCAATTGAAAGCGTCGTTTGGGTAACAAAAGCCACCTTTTCAGGGTGTCTAATCACTAACTCATCAACATCTTGCTCATCTTCAACCAAATAAATCTGACCACCTTGAGACTTATCATACTGCCCCATTGTCCCTTCAACTTCAGGATGACCTTCATGACCAATCAGAATAGCTTCAGTTCCTTCACGAGCATATTTAGTCACCTCAATATGTACTTTCGTCACAAGTGGGCATGTTGCATCAAAAACCTTTAAACCACGATGCTCTGCTTCTTGCTGTACCGCTTTAGAAACACCATGTGCGCTAAAAATCACAATAGAGTCATCTGGTACTTGATCTAATTCATCAACGAAAACTGCACCACGCTGACGTAAGTCATCAACTACAAACTTATTGTGAACCACCTCATGCCGAACATAAATCGGTGGATTAAAACATTCCAATGCTCGATTGACGATCGCTATAGCACGGTCAACACCAGCACAAAAACCTCTTGGATTGGCCAACACGATTTCCATAACATCCTCTCTCATGATCTGAATATTTACACCAAACTATTTCGTTTAATGGTGCGCTACACTACAATAGCCAAGATATTTTATCATATCAGGAAAAATATCATGTCGGGTCTATTGTTTGTCGTTTCTGCTGCCTCAGGAACAGGCAAAACATCTTTGGTTAAAGCCCTACTCGATCGAGTCAGCAATTTACACGTTTCTGTCTCACATACAACACGCGATCAACGTCCTGGTGAACTCGATGGTGTTCATTATCATTTTACCAGCAAAGAAACATTTTTAGCTCAAGTTGAACAAGGTGGTTTTATCGAATACGCAGAAGTATTTGGAAATTACTACGGTACATCGCAAGCTAAAGTAAAAGAACAGCTTCAACAAGGTCATGACGTTTTATTAGAGATTGATTGGCAAGGTGCAGAGCAAGTTCGCAGACTTTTTCCTGAATCAAAACAAATTTTTATCCTCCCACCAACACAATATGATTTAAGACAACGTCTATCTAATCGTGGCACAGATTCAGTGGATGTTATTGAACATCGCCTTAGTTGTGCAGTGGAAGATATGCGTCATTTTTCTAATTTTGATTATGTGATCATCAATGATGATTTCAACAAAGCGGTACATGATCTAGAAGCAATCATCACTGCAAGCCGTCTAGTTACCTTGCAACAAAGCACTCGTCATCAACAGCTGATCGAAAACTTAATTACCCTCAATCGCGAATAACTTGAGTCTTGGATAAAAGCCTTTTATACTATTTAGTCTTTCAAATGTGATGTTCAAACGAGACAACTTATGGCACGTGTAACCGTTGAAGATTGTTTAGACCATGTAGATAACCGCTTCGAGTTAGTACTGGTAGCGAGTAAACGTGCACGTCAATTAGCACGTCAAGGTATGGAACCAACTGTTGAGTGGGATAATGACAAGCCAACCGTAGTTGCATTACGTGAAATCGCAGTGGGTCATGTTACTAAAGATATTTTGAAACAACGCGATCAAGACTACCAAACTTCAAACCTTGATATGGTATTGTCTACAAACTCTCTAAATTTAGAAGGCTTTACTTTTTAAGTAAAACAACCTTTACTTAGAAGCCCATTGTGAAGACACTGGGCTTTTTTGTTTATTGAAAAATTCGGGCTTATATTGGTAAAAACAATATACTTCATTGAAAAAATTTACGATTTTTCATAACGAACAAATTGACAAGTTTATCAATATGCTTTTCATTAGAAGTTAAGCTACTCATTACTGAATTCATGTTATAAAAGGTGTTTTTATGCCAGGCGAAGAGGTCAGCCAAGCCAAGCAACAACTTAAAGTTATCGTTGATGCCTATCTAAAAGATAGTGACGTTCAACAAGTGCTTGCTGCCTGCGATTTCGCTGATCTGGCACATAGTGGCATTACCCGTAAAAGTGGTGAACCGTATGTATTACACCCTATTGCTGTCAGTTGTATCTTGGCCCATATGCGTCTCGATGCTGATACACTTATGGCTGCTTTATTACATGATGTGATCGAAGATACCGAATTTACCAAAGATGAAATCGGGCAAAAATTTGGAATTGTCGTTGCTGAACTTGTTGATGGTGTAACTAAACTTAGCCATTCAAGTGATAAGGAATATAACAAAGCAGCTTCATTTCGAAAAATTCTTCAAGCGACCCTACAAGATCCGCGTGTCATTATTATTAAATTAGCAGATCGCTATCACAATATGACGACGCTTGATGCATTGCGCCCAGATAAACGTGCGCGCATCGCCCAAGAAACATTTGATATTTTTGTGCCAATGGCTCGTCTTGTTGGTATGAATGAGATGGCCGATAATTTAGAACATCTTTGCTATCAGAATCTTGATTTAGATATGTTTAATGATGTTCAGTCAGCATTGTTAGAAACTAAACCTAAACGCTGTGAGTACCAAGCTGTTTGGGAGCAGAAACTCTCAGACTTACTCGATACTTACGATATTAAAGGTCGCATTAAAAAGAAAAATAACAATATTGAATTGCTGCGCCACTTTGTGAAAAATGAAATTGATTTAAACGAACTCAGCCATAGTCATGCTTTCGAAATTATTCTGCAAAGCATTGCTGACTGTGACCGTTTAGTTGAAGCACTTAAAGCTAATTTTCAAGTATTACAATATAAAGATTATATTCGTCGCCCCCTACCAGGTGGCAATCAATCATTAATGATCAAATTAAAAGGTGAGAAAACCACACTTTCTCTCACTATCCAAACAGAACTAATGCGAAAAGCCGCTCGTTTTGGCGTGGTACTTGGTGAAAATGCACCTCAAGCTTGTCGATCAGCGATTCAAGCCTCAATGCAGAATTTAAACACTCTAATTGATAGTCATTGTGCAAAAACCACCTTTAGCGATCTATTAGATTATTTACACCAAGAGAAGATTTGGGTTTATACACCACATGGTCAACTTCATGAGTTACCCCAAGGTGCAACAGTTGTAGATTTCGCATATTCGGCAAGCCTATTTCTAGGTAATCATGCTGTCGGTGCAAAAATTGATGGTGAGATTCGCCCACTTTCAACACCACTACACAGTGGACAAGTGGTTGAGATTATTACAGATGTTCTCGCCACACCTAACCCAGATTGGCTGAGCTTTATCAATACGCAAAAAGCACGACGCGCATTACAAAATATGCTGCGAGATCAAGATATTGAAGAGCAACGATTAGTCGGCCAACAAGCATTGAATCGAGCTTTAAAATTATTTAATCGTTCCATTAATGATCTCTCACCAAATGACTGGATCAATGTCCTTGAATGGCGTCATTTAAGTAGTAAAGATACCTTATTCGAGCAAATTGCAGTGGGCGATTTATTACCTCAACTCGTTGCTAACCATCTGTTTGCACAAGATTATCATTCAAATCATCACGAGACATCTGAGCGTTTGATTTTAGGTACAGATGGTGTAGATGTAAAATATGCACATTGTTGTAATCCAGTCTTAGGTGATCCAATCCAAGGACATCTTTCTCGGCGTGGATTAATAGTACATCGCTCACGTTGCCGCAACTTATTGCATGAACAACATCTTCATCCTGAAAATATAATGCCACTGCACTGGCAAGCAGAAGAAGTCGATGATGTACGTTTCAGTGCATATCTGTGCATTCATATGGCAATGAATGATGAACAAATATCAGATTTAATTTACCAGTGCCGTAAAGCAAAGACTGGTGTCGAAATGGTCGAATCCCAAGATCAAAAAACCTATGTCAATATTGTTGTGAGCAATCGAAATCAAATCGCTCAAATCATTCGTGATTTACGTATGCATTTTGGTTTTCCGCGAATCGAACGTCTCAATATGCCAATTGTGCAAGCAGATGTCGCCAAAGCCTGATAACACTGCCTATTGTTTAGAGATTTATCACTTTTATATCAAATGTATAATTTTTAAAATTAACTTAAATCAAGAGCGACTAAACAGTATTCAACAGTTCCGTGATAACACTTTTGTGTTAAAGTCTCTTTGTTTCGAGATAAAAAGGACATAGGAGAGCTTAATGTCACGTCAAGTCATTCATACTGAACACGCCCCTGCTGCTATTGGAACTTATTCACAAGCAATTTTAGTTGGCAACACGCTCTACCTTTCTGGCCAAATCGGCTTAGATCCTTATAGTATGGAACTTGTTGATGGGATTGAAGCACAGATTCGTCGTGTATTTGATAACCTCAAAGCTGTATGTACTGCCGCAGGTGGCAGTCTAGCGGACATTGCTAAGCTCAATATTTTTCTTACAGACTTATCTCATTTCCAGCTTGTTAACCAAATTATGGGCGAATACTTTGCGCAACCTTACCCTGCTCGAGCTGCTCTTGGTGTTGCAAGCTTGCCTAAAGGCGCTTTGGTAGAAATGGATGGTATCGTTATCATTCCATAATTTATCATTTAAAACCAAATATATAAATTCAAAACCTATTTATAAAATACCAGTACCTCCTGAACAAAAATCCAACGATAACTCGGATTTCCACTCAAGAGGTATTTTTTTATCCAAATTCTCAATAAGAATAAGTCAGCTATTGGAATGAAATTCATTGACAAACGATAACAATTATCAATAATATCAATTATCGCATTTATATTTGTAGATCACTCCCATGTACGTGTGTTTATGCCGTGGAATTACAGATCAAGATATCAAAGACGCTGTTGCAAATGGCGCTGAGAGCTATCGTGAAATTCGCGACTTACTCGACTTAGGAACATGCTGTGGTCGTTGTGCTCCAGAAGCACGCGCAATTATTAGCGATGAATTAGCTGAAATTGCTGCTCGCATATCAATCGCAGCTTAACCGAATATTTCTCTACACTGTTACGACTCCACCGCTTTCAATAGATCTTAGGTTCTACAGTGAAGCGGTTTTTTTATGATCATTAAAACCACTCCATCAATTACTCTCCAGTCTTCATCTTTCTGATTGTGATTTTCATTTGCCGTTCTATAAATTACTCGCAAGATTATAATTTGTTGATTAAGATAATATAAATTGTCTTAGTGAATAAGGCATCATTTGGTGGATATGGAGTAAGTGTAATGAAAGGCAATCGTGAAGTTATTAATCAACTGAATCAGGTGCTTTATCACCATTTAACTGCAATTAACCAATACTTCTTACACTCACGCATGTTTAATGACTGGGGAATTGAACAATTAGGTTCTGCGGAATACAAAGAGTCTATTCGCCAAATGAAACACGCGGATAAAATTATTGAACGTATTCTCTTCTTAGAAGGACTACCAAACCTACAGCATTTAGGTAAGCTCTACATAGGACAACACACTGAAGAAGTTTTAAATTGTGATATTCGCAAAGTAAAAGAGAATATAGAGGCATTAAAGCAAGCTGTTGAACTATCAGAAACACAACAAGACTATGTAACTCGCGATTTAGTTCAAGAAATTCTAGAGAAAGAAGAAGAATACTGGGATTGGTTAGACACTCAATTAGATCTTATTGAGAATGTTGGTATTGAAAACTACATCCAAAGCCAAATTTAATAAAAAAGCCCTTTTTTGAAAGGGCTTTTTTATTTCTAGCGACTATTTAATTCAACAATTTCCGCTAAACTAATTTTCTGCTTATATAACCGCTGTAAGACCAATAAATATCGCTCAGCCTCTTCAGCTTTCTGATTATATGCAAGGAGTTGAGCATACTTCTTCAGGTTGTATGGAGTCGCTTTATTTTTTACCATTTCACCCAGTAGACTCAAGTCATGTTCCGACATTTTAGTTTTAGGATTCAAAGCAATCCAATCTAATCGTTTGTGAAACTGTGTCAGAATCAAGATTTTTGAACTACCCAAAATTTCTTCTGTTGGCTGCTTACCTTTAAAGACCAGTCGACTGTTGTCTTGGAAAAGCTTGTAGTCTCTCCAAATCAAAAGAAAAACAACCAGCGCCATCAACCCAATACAACGGATCACATTTTGATTGAGCACAATACTTTTTAGATTTGGTGTTTGAGCTTGCACCAAACCTAATAGAAAACCTAAAGGTAATAAAAAATAAGCATAACGCTGAGGAAATTCCAGTAGAGCATGGATTAAGATTGCACTTACCATGAGTAATGCAATGATAGACGTCATATCTTTTGCATTTTTACTCAGCCAAAACAGCCACAATGCTACATATGTAATGATCAAAAGACCAAGCGGCACCCCATTCCATACCAGCAGATCTAATAAAACATTGTGCGCACTATTAAACCAGACTTGAACGGTATTAAATTGAATACTTTCGACTACTGCTATACTTGTTTGGTTCCAACCATAGCCCAATAAAGGCCTCTCAGCAATCGCGTGCAGAATTTGCATCCACATCCCTAAACGTTCATGCCCAGAACCAGCGCGTTGAGCAATTGACGCTGTCTGCGTAACGCCAGTATCAATACTTGAAGTCAAAATCTGTGTAAATAAAGGCAACACATATGCAGCCAAGACGAAATAAAAAGCTGTCCATAGCAATAATTTAGGAAAATTAAATCGTGGTGAATTTCGGTATTGTTTATAAATCCAATAAAAGAAAAAGAAGATACATACAATCCAAGATGTTCTAGATTGAGTGAGAACAGTTGCAAAAAGAATGATGCTACTTATTGGGATGAGCAGCCATAATGTCAGTTTTCTCTTTTCATATAAGTACAAGGCTCCCATTAAGCCTACAATTAAAAAAGTAGCTAAATTATTAGGCTGGCCAAAATTTGCATAAGGGCGACTCCCTCTCAACCCCATTACTACATCGAAATAGCTTTCAAGGTTTAACCATTGCAAGATCGCCATAATGGAACTTATAAAAGATATGCTAAACAATAAATAGCTTGCACCGAGCATGATTCTTTCACGCTGTTCTGACTGTAAAGATAAGTTATATCCAATAACGATCATCAGCCAAAACATAAACAGATATGAAAAGCTTAAGAATGCAACACTAAAATCAGTAATTAACCCGAAGCCACATTGAACTAAAGGGATAAAAGTAAGCACCAGCATCAGAATTTGAGGGCGAGCAATTTTTATATTTTTATTAAGAAATATATTAATTAGTGCCAGACTAGCGCCAAAACTCGCCAACTCACTCGAGAACGTCACCCAAGGATAAGTGTGAAATGGCGAGAGCCAAGCAAAACCCAGCAGCAATGCTGTTAATAACAGACACAAAATTTGCATATCGTGATAGAAACTGAAATATTCTCTGAATAATATACAAATAAACTGACTAAATTGCTCTTAGTCGAAAAAAATCTTTAGATATCTAATCTTTTAAAAATGAAAAAAGGCAACTTTTTTATAATAAACATTATAGTTCTCCATATCTTAGGGGCATAGATTATACTTTTCTCTTTTTCGACACCCACAACTATCATCTTTGCAACATCATCCACAGAAGCTAATTTTTCTCCTTGATTTACCAAATGCTGAGTCATTGACGTTGCTGTCGGGCCAGGCTTTATAAGACTGATGCTAATATCTTGTTTTAACAATGCAATCTTGTGTTGAAGTCCTTCAGTATAGGTTGAAATAAATGCCTTTGTTGCACCATATAAATAATTTGCTTTACGCCCACGATCACCAGCCACAGAGCTAAAAACACCAATTTTCCCGCTATTTTGAAGTGCCATTCTGTTATAAATAGTATCTAAACACAGCGCCACAGATCCGCAGTTAATATCGATCAAATCAATTATTTGATCAGGTGTCAAGTTACTCTCATCGTGATACATATGACCCTGCACAATCAAAGCAATATCAATTTTTGTCCTCTCAAATTCATTTACCAAAATTTGCTTAAACTTCTCCAACTGACCAAAATCCAAACTAATTTGATGCAGCACAATATTAGGATAACGAACATGTAAGTCATTACACAAATCCTTTGACTTTAAAGCATTTCTAGAAATTAATATAAATTCTAGAGACTCTTCTAGAACACACCATTGCCTAATACAAGCTTGAGCAATCGAGGACGTCGCCCCAACAATCAAAACAGTTTTCATCCATTTACTCCCCAAATAACCTTAATGCCATATCAGAACTTAATGCTGGATCTCTTAGTTTTTTAAATTCAGTTGCTTCTGGATACATCTTTTCAAATAGCTCTTTGCTCATTCTAGCATCCTTAGCTAAATACAATCGACCTCCAGCTTTCAATACAACCTTATCTAATAAATCGAATAATTCTAAAGTTTTCGTACCTAGATTTGGAAAATCCAATGCCAAAGTGATACCTTCAATTGGAAAACTCAACAACCCCTCACTTCTAACATTACCAAATACCTTAAGAACCACCAAAAAGGAACCTTGTTGTGCTACTTGTAATAATTCCAAAATTTCTTCAATCGCACATGCCGCCGCCCCAAGTGGGATAACACACTGATATTGATAAAAACCCTTTCTTCCATATAACACGTTCCAGTTTTCAATATTGTCTAACGGATACTGGAAATCATAAAAGTGCTGCAAATAACTACCACCTTGTTTCTTTGCATTTACAAAATAATAAAATTGGTTGAATAGTTTCAAAGATGCTTTATTAATTAATGAGATAGGTGGCAAAAATGGGATCTTTTTGGGGTCACTTTTATTAGCAATACATGGTTTAGATGTCTCAAGATGGTTTGCTCTAATAAAAACTCCTCTAAAATTTTTTCCACTAAGACAGTCAATCCAAGAAACTGTATACTCCCAATCATCTGCAGATTCTTTATTTAAATTTAGAAACTCAGTTACTCCCTTAAATGATTTGTATTCAACATTGAGATAAGGGGAAACCACTGGCATGAGTCTAATTTTTGCAGAAACAATAATCCCTGTTAATCCTATACCACCTATAGTTGCATAGAAAATCTCTTTATTTGTTTGCCTAGTACAAATCAATAACTCACCAGAGGATCTCAACAACTCTATTTCCAATACATGATGACCAAAGTTTCCTCTTATATGATGATTTTTACCATGTACATCATTGGCTATCGCACCACCTACGGTAATTAATTGAGTACCAGGAGTGACTGGCAACATCCATCCTTTTGATATAAAAACATCCTGAATATCCTTTAAAAGAATGCCTGCCTCGCAGGTCAAGATCCCACTGGCAGGATCAAAGCTTCTAAAAAAATTTAGAATTGAAGTTTTTACAATTACTTGGTTAGTATTTAAGCATACATCTCCATAGCTACGAGCACTTCCTTGAACTAAAAGTTTTTTATTATTCTTGAATATTCTTTTTAATGCATAACGATCCACAAGCTTTACTTGACAGTCGCTAGGATACAATCTCCCCCAACTCCATAACTTCATTATTTAACCCTCTCTTTTAGACGTAAAAACATATTTTTTATCTAAAAAGTACTTCGAAAGGTATCCTAATATCAATCCCAATCCCCCCCCTACATATTTCATAACATCAGTTCCCCAAATGTAATAAAAACTAAGTTCAAAGCCCCAAAAAATTAGAGTTGTAATTAACCCCATAACACTATATAGAAAAAAAAGTATAAAATTGTGGCCATGCGATTTAACTAAATATTTAAATATGTAGTGTTTATCTAAAAAGAATTTGATGATAAGCCCTGCTATGGTACCTAAAAAGATACTTAGCCATAACCTATAAGTTCCTAAATAAATTGTTAAAGTTAGCTCTTGTACTAAAAAATTAACAATCATTGCAATGAAAGCAAAAAGACTATAATAAATAACAAGTTTCATCTATACTTCTTGCTTACTAAATAAATTGATAAATTTTACATGGATTTTTTGGGGAAAACATCGAATGTCTTCAACTTTTTGGGGGCTTATTAAGCTTTGTAGGCCTAAGCAATGGATCAAAAATTTATTCGTACTCGCTCCGCTTCTTTTCGCAGGTTTATTTACAGATTTTAATAGCATAATTTCAGCGTTTACAGCTATGCTTCTCTTCTGTATTGCATCATCAGCAACCTATATCCTAAATGACTTAAAGGATATTGAAAAAGATCGACTGCATCCCCAAAAAAGTAAGACACGCCCATTAGCATCAGGTGCAGTGATACCTAAACAAGCTAAAATACTAATGTTTGCTTTTTATATCTTTTTAGCTATTTCTTCTTTTTTCTTTCCACTTATACTAGCTGTTATTGTAAGTTATTTACTTCTAAACTTTCTCTATTCACACTATTTAAAGCACCAACCTGTATTGGACATTTTTACTATAGCTATAGGTTTTGTACTTCGTGTATATGCTGGTGCCGTTGCAATTAATGTTCCTGTATCAAGCTGGATGTTTATTACGACACTATGCTTGGCTTTATATTTAGCATCTATTAAACGCCGTCAAGAATTAACAGCTCATGGCGTAACGAGTAGAAAATCCTTAGAAAGTTACTCTCTGTATTTATTAAATCGCTATGCAGAAATGTCCGCAATTGGTGCGCTTCTATTTTATAGTATCTTCGTTATGTCTGAACGACCTAAATTGGTAATTACAATCCCCTTAGTCATCTTTGGAATGTTCCGTTATTGGTATATTACTGATATACATAATGAAGGCGAATCTCCAACAGATGCAATCCTATCAGATAAGCAACTATTAATAACTGGAAGTCTATGGATTATCACTTGCATTTATGGGTTACTTCTTGCTAAATAAAGGAATTATATAATGGATTATTCATATTTAATTACTCCTTTTTTAGCATGGTTAATATGCGGGCTAACGAAGTTTTTAGTTAACAGTATAAAGTCAAAACGTCTAGCTTTTGATTTAATTGGTTACGGAGGTATGCCTAGTAACCACAGTGCAATTGTAAGTAGTATGGTTAGCTTAATAGCATTCAAAGAAGGAATTGATAGTTCAGCATTTGGTGTATCATTAACACTAGCTTTTATCGTGATTCTTGATGCTAATAGTCTACGACAACAAATTGGCAAACATGCAAAAGCAATAAACGAAATAAATAGTAATGGAAATATAAAATTAAGAGAGCGAATTGGTCATACTAAGTTAGAGATATTAGCAGGAATTTCAATTGGAATGATCACTGGTCTATTTATAGCATAAAGTTTTATTATTTTTATCAAGTATACGGCTGATAGCGTAACATTTTCTTTAAATAATATTCTTTTAATTCTTTCTTAAAATATTTAACTAAGCTCAACCAATTATTTTCCTTATCTTCCAGAAGTATATTTACCAAAAATAAAATTAGAAAATATACTCATTCCTATTAAATATATCAATTTCGATAGTATAAAATAAATATAGAAAATTAGCTATCTTCATAAATTCAGCTTAACTAAGTTTTAATTACTTACATGCATTAGGTCTATATCTTTTTTCTATTGTTCCTGGAGTACATGTCCAAGTTGCTGCCCCGTCAGATGTTTCAAAGAAAATCGTTTGCCCACTAGCTACTCCTGTAGTCATTGTCATTGTAATATAACCACTAGGATACGATCCGATAATCGTAGAAGACATACTAGAATACTTTCCAATTAAATTTACATTAATTTCTCCGCTGCTCGGCACCGCATTCACACCAACTAATCGAGTTGGCCATGCTGCATGATTCCATCCATAATCCCCCAGTGTAGACTTCATACCTGAACCCAATATTATTGCTTCAGAAACTTGCGCTCGGGTCATATAATCCTGATAGGCTGGAACAGCTATGGCAGCAAGAATACCAATAATTGCCACCACAATCATTAATTCTATTAATGTAAATCCATTTGATTTATTCATTTGAGTAATTCCGACTTAACTTTTAGTTATATAATCAAAATTCATGCCAAAAAATAAACATATAAAAATCAAACAGATATAAAAAATTAATAAAAATGATTTGACGCTCGGCGTCACATTATGCCGACAAAAATCAATTCCAAGGCCTTAAATTTATTACACCTAATGGTTCTCCCTTAGAATTAAATAATGCAACCATGTCTAATTCTGAAGCTTTGACAGGCAACCAGCCAGATGCTGTTTTATAATCCAATAATTCCTTTGTAGTAGCCTCTTGGCTATTGAATTTATTTAGATCTTTTAATGGTTTCAAACGTCTAATAATATCATTTGACTGAACAGCTATTGGATTAAAAGCCTCAGGCCTTGTTGCTAAGCTTATACCTTTGAATATTTCATCTTCTTTTTGCTGCTTTGCAACTTCAGCATTTGTAGAGTACGTAGCAGCAATCCATTCAGGGTGAGACAATAACTTTTTATGTATATGGTTTTGACTATTAGATTGAACATCAATTGGTGCTACAATTTCTAAATCATCTACAACAAACACTAACCAAGCTGCTCGCCCAACACTCATTGTATACAAGCCATATCCATACGCTGAAAGTTGTAAAATCAAAATAACACATAGATCAAGAATAAACTTTTTCCGATCTTTTTTAAGGATTAAACCTGTGAATATAGGTCCAAGGAATAAATCTATAACTAACATAATTAAGTATATTTTTGTAACGCCCATGGCTATATCCAAAGGATGTGGGTACCACAAAAAAAATACTAAATATAAAGCAATAAGGCCCAGTAGCATAGAAAATATAAAATGATACCCCATAGCCTTAAATCTTTCTTTTATCAGAACCTTCTGTTCCATATTGCTTTTATATCCTATATAGATGGAAACTTCATTATTTAACAAATCTACTTTCAGATTTCAACTTAATGCATGGCTCACTTTTTCCACCACTTTCGTTACAATAAGTATTAATGATCTGATAAGTCGAATATCTATCTACGGTCTTCCTCATACTATTCTTATTCTCTTGTAAATCATACAGATGATAAGCCTCATCATAATTACCTAAAATATATAGATAAGCAGCCCGATAATAGAAAACAGGTTGCATTTGATCATATGTTAAATACCATTCAGCAATCTTACTATTCTCTAGTGCCGCTTTTGCATCTCCGTTAAATAAAACTAAAGCATTTGCATAATTATTATAAACCCCCCCCATCTGCAATGATGTCATTAAAAAACTATTTGCTCCGAATCTATCATTTTTTTCATGAAATTTAGGTAATGCATAAATAACTCCCTGAAAATAGCCGATACTATCTTTATTTCTAACATTCATCAAAGCTGAAGCATATACAGATTGATCCGCTACAGATAATGCCCCATGCTTTTTTATATAGTCTTCACAATACTTAATGACTAAATCATATTGCTGATATGACATAGCTCCATAGAGATAACTATAACGACTAAGTGGATCATTCGGATGCATTTTGTACATCCAACTCCATAGCTGAAAATCAGTTCTCCAAAATGGTGTCACACTCTTTACCGTGATTATTGCAAGTAGACTCCAAACAACAAAAACTGATATCAAAATAATGTTTACAATTTTAGGTTTGATTTTTAACCTTTCCGCCACTCTAGCATAAGGCATAAATACAACCCCAATGCATCCAAAAGCGATCCCTAATGTCATAAATCTTTCATGGCCAAGATTGTTTGCAATCGTCAAAGGGATTATATGTATTACTAAAATTATTGTAATTAATGCTGCAACAAACAACCAAACTAATCTAGATTTCTTTATTATAAAATAAGAAATCAAAGACAGCACCCCCAAAAAAAATAATAAAACAATAGTTTTATTAATGATATTATTTAAGTTAAACTCAGCTATTGGATGCAAAGGAGTAATATTATAAAATGGTAAGAAAAACTGACTTATATAAAACTTAAGAGCATATAATGGAGTCAAATCTTTAAAAATAACTTCATAAAAATAATTCTCATTTATTGCTTGATGGTATACACTATGCATAGCGCTAATACGCAAGAACATATAAAATAAAAAGAAAATTATCAAAATTGTTATAATGATTATATTTCTATTAATTATTTTTTTCAAAGTAAAAATATAACTATCTTTAAAATCGACTTCCAACATAAGAGAAAAAACTAAAAGTAAAATCGGAAAAACAACACCTAACTCTTTACTTAAAAGAGCCAAGAAGAAACTTAGTCCAACAAAAAAATCCGTTATTTTTCTTTGTTGGATATTAAAATAATTCTTAACAAAAAAATTAAACCAATTAAAGTGAAAAATGTTACAAATTGATCAAATCTTCCAGAAACCCAAGCAGTAGACTCAATTATTGCTGGGTGAATCATATAAAGAAAAGAAGCAAGAAATGATAATAAAAAACCTTTATTTATATCCAACTGTTTTGCTATATTTAAAGCAAGAATAAAAACAAAAAAAGTATTAAAAATCAACAGCAACAAGTTAACACAATGTGAAATAAAAGGATTTTGCCCAAATAGGTAAAACTCTGTATACCAAGAAAGAAAAACAAATGGTCTAAAATATGTTGTTCCAGGTAGAACTGGCTCTGACAACAAGCTCCAAGTTAATGGTTCATTTACAAGATTTATTTTATTTACAAATAGCAGCGTATCATCCCAGACATAATCTCCAGCTAATGAACTATAATACAAAAAAATCGAAAAGATAAAAATAAAAACAAAAACTGCAGAACTTTTTAACATATTAGACATATATTTATTTACCTTAAAAAAATAAGACCTATTAAAGGTCTTATTTTGAACTTAATATTTAATTATGGCTTACATGCATTTGGTAAATATTTTGCTGCAATAGTTGCAGAACCAGTTGCACCATCAACAGTAGTTGCACCACACGCCCAAGTAGAGCCACCATTAATTGTAGCTAAAACTAAGTTGCCACCAGAAGCTTTACCAGTTGTCATTGCTACAGTAATTGAGCCCGTAGGATAATTACCAGTAATTGATGAAGAAACAGTTGAATACTTCCCAACAAGTGTAGCATTCAGCTGACCTGAACCAGCAGTGGCATTTACGCCTACCAATGTTGGCCATGCATTACGATCAGCACCATATTCAGATAATGGAGATTTAAGACCACCACCTAAAGTTACAGCTTCAGATACTTGTGAACGAGTAATGTAGTCTTGATAAGCAGGAATCGCGATTGCAGCCAAGATACCGATGATTGCAACTACGATCATTAATTCAATAAGAGTAAAACCCTTTTGCATTGATTTCATAACATTTCTCCAATGTATAAATTTTTATAAGCTTTTATTAGCTACTTGTATTCAGCATGTTTTATGCCAGTCCTTAGCTTAGCCAATTTTAACTCAAAAAAACAGGGACTTAAAAAAAATTCATCTTGGATAAAATGAGAGCATTTTAGACGCTTTGCGAAAAAATATGACAATTAATGTCATATTTACCAATTTATTATTCAAAATCCACAACCATGAACTTGATGATGCTCTAATAGTGTTAAATTTGAGCGACATAAATCACAAAAAATATTTTTAATTTTTTTGCCATCCATCGGAAGATCAATAAACACAATACAGACTTTTCTATACATTAAATTTTCTTTTTAATTAAAGCAAGTATTTAATCTATGCTCTCTAACACTCAATTCAGAATAATAGGTGCATTTGGTAACTCATTTTGATCATCAAGATCATTCTCGAGGTAATATTGATCTAGAACTCGCCCAATTTCCTCTACACCACTTTTAACCGCAAACAAGTATTGCTTTTGAGCCAACTGGCCCACAATACTTTGACAGATTTCGCACCATATCTCTGGTTGAGTTGCATTTTTGAGACCTCGATCAATCACAATTTCAACCTTACGCTCGCATAGATTTAAGTAGAGTAAAACACCACTATTCAGCTCAGTGTCCCATACACCAAGCTCAGCAAAGAGCTGTTGTGCACGTAGCCTTGTATTTTGATAGTACGCTTGCGAGCAAGGAATATGCCCTTCAATTACCACCTGAATTTCACCCACATGGCCTTTTTCAGCTTGCTGTACAGCATTTGCAATTTCTATTTGATCTTGTTTATTGAAATATCGATGTGCAGAAGAGACATAGAGAAAATGCTTAAACCAGCGTTTTAAGCTGTGTTGTACCTGATCATCCAATATAGGTTGAGTAATGATTTGAGTTGTATCTGTCTTTGTTACCATGAGCCTGATGCTCCTCCGCCGCCAAAACTGCCACCGCCACCACTATAACCACCGCCGCTGCCTCCACCAAAACCACCTCCACTGCCACCACGCCCACCTCCAGAGAGAAATGCTTGAAAAATCAATTGTGCAATAGAAGTAATTAATAAAAAGAAAATACCAACACCAAGCAACAGACTCATCACAAAACCTACACCATTGACCAATCCAGCAACGGTTGCAGCCACTGCAGCAGTAGAAGCACTCAGCCGCTTACCCACTATAAACGATCCAACAACGCCAGCAATTAGGATAAACAATGCCATCGTTAAAGTATTATCTTTTGCTTGCTGTGCTTGTAATGCTTGATCGTGACGTTCTTTGAGTTCTTGAGCTGCCTGCTGAGCAATCTCAGGATCTAAATTCACAATGCGGGTAATCTCATCCAAGCCGGCTGAAATACCCTGTGCATATTGTCCTTGTTTGAAATACGGTGTAATTTGATTTCTGATAATACGACTTAAAACCACATCAGGCAGTATGCCCTCTAAGCCATAACCAGTGAGTATTTGGATTTTCCGATCATTGATCGCAACTGCCATCAATAAGCCATTATCTCGCTTCGCTGAACCTAACTGCCATTTTTCGCCTGTACGCAAAGCAAAATCAAAAATAGCTTCTTGTCCTGTGGTTGGTACAATGATCACACCGATCTGAGCTTTACCTTGTTGATATAGGTTAAGTATTTTCTGATCTAATTGCTGAATTTCAGCATCACTTAATACTTTTGCTTGATCAATAACAGATCGGTTTAATGTCGGTAATCCACGTATGGATTCACCGTCTGCCATATCATCGGCGACTTTCGGTAATATGGGTGTTTCAGTACCAGATGTACTCGATGATGCTGCTTTATTTTTATGTTGTTCCTGAATAATTTTGCCCGCAACCACCAAATCACTTTGATCAGTTGCTGTGGCAACCTCAGCCAAAGCTGTATGTTGAAAGCAAAGCATCATAAAAATGATAATTAAAATAGATTTCCATTTTTGCTTTAACACATTCAACATCAGCTTTCTCCTCCGCATTTAACTCAACAATCAGTAATTAGTTAAATGACACAGTTGGAGCTTGCTGAGCAGATTGTTCAGCCTTAAAGTTTTCCTTAGTTTTCATGCCAATCACTTTTGCAGTCATTGCTTGCGGGAATTGACGTACATAAGAATTGTAGTCTTGCACTGTCGTAATATAACGATTACGTGCAACAGCAATTCTATTTTCTGTGCCTTCGAGCTGTGCTTGAAGATCACGGAATTGTTCATTGGCTTTTAAATCTGGATAGTTTTCAGAAACGGCAATTAAGCGCGATAATGCTCCTGTGAGCTGGCTTTGCGCTTGCTGGTATTTTTCGAATAGTGCTGGATCTTCTAATACTTCTTTATCCACTTTCAAGCCAGCTACATTTGAGCGTGCTTGTGTCACCTCCGTAAGTACCTGCTCCTCATGTTTTGCATAACCTTTTACGACATTGACTAAATTCGGAACGAGGTCTGCTCGACGCTGGTATTGGTTTTGTACTTCTGACCATGATGCATTGACTGCTTCATCTTTCACTTGCAAAGTATTATAGCCACATCCTGTAAATAAGAGTGTACTCGCCAATACTGTCGCAATTGCGGTTTGTTTAATTACTTTCATCAAAATTTATCCTCAGGTTTTTCTTTATATTTTTGCGATAATTCATTGTAATGTGATTTTTTGCTTGCTGTGTAACATTTATTAAAGTTGATTTATGTCTGTTTAAATAAAAATGGCATTACTCGAAATCTCAAAGTAATGCCACGCTAAGCAAATATTTAATGTTTTAATAATTATTAACTATAAATTTTTGATGCTGTTTCTTCTTGAAAGCTAATCATGCCGTATTCATCCGCCATTCTTGCTTTCCAATACTCAACCAATTTGCTGTAATCATGTTTAGCTGGATGGAAGTCTGCATGGTAATAAGAAAGATATTCTGGAATGAGTTGAATTAGCATTTTTCCAAGTAAATACATTCCAAATACGTTACCACCTACTTTGGGTAAGCTTTTCCATTTGTCTTGCCAAATTAAACGCGTTGTTGCATAGAACGTGAGGCTTGCAAAGCCTGTAGTCACACTTCGCATCAATAAACGACGAATTCGATCATCACCATAAACCTCTTGATACACATCAAAAGCGACCGATCGATGCTCGATTTCCTCAATCGCATGCCAAACCCAAAGTTTCATCGCATCATCGTCTAATGTGCTTAAAATTTCTGGATGCTTCAAAATATAACCACCTAACATCGCAGTAAAATGCTCAAAAGCACAGGTCAATGCGAGTTGTAATTTAGGATGAATTTTGCGAAGGACATCATCTCGCTTTGCTAACCAAGCTTGAAAGCGGTCAAGATTATAACCATCACTACGCCAAGCATCGTTAAACTCAGTATGTGCTTTAGAATGCATCGCCTCCTGACCGATAAAAGCTGCAATCTGGGCTTGTAATTGTGGGTCTTGCACTTTTTCACGGACATTTCGGACACTATTTACAAAATATTGCTCGCCTATCGGAAAGGTTGAGGAGAGTGCAGTCAGTAAATGCGACATTAATGGAGAATTAGCAAAATAATGCCGTTTAATTTTTTCAGGATTAAATTGCAAACGTCGCACAGTAATGCCAAGTGCTTTAGGGCGATTTAAATAGTTTTTTTCTGCATTCGCATGTGCAAGCGCCATCTTGATTGCCTTTACAATTTCCCAACTGGTCTTCGAGTATTGCGCTAGAAAATTAGCAAGGACAGGGCAAAAAAGCTTATAAAATTTGCTAAAACTACCAAACTGACAAGATGAAAATCATAAAGCCTGCATGGTGCAGGCTTTATTTTAATGTGATTTACAGCATTGGGAGATTAAACACCAAGATAATCTAAAATACCTTCAGCAGCTTGACGACCTTCCCAAATAGCAGTCACAACAAGATCAGAACCACGCACCATATCTCCGCCAGCGAAGATTTTTGGATTCGAGGTTTGAAATTTAAATTCTTGTTGTTCAGCAGCAATCACTCGACCTGAACCATCTAAACCTACTTTAGCATTGGCAAACCAATCAGCAGGGCTTGGACGGAAACCAAAAGCTAGCAACACTGCATCAGCTGCTAATACTTCTTCAGAACCCGGAATTGGCTCAGGGCTACGACGACCACGACTATCTGGCTCACCCATTTGCGTTGTCACAACTTTAACACCTGTGACTTTGCCATTCTCACCCACGATTTCAATTGGCTGACGGTTGAATAGGAATTTTACACCCTCTTCATACGCATTCTTCACTTCACGAGCAGAACCCGGCATGTTGCTTTCGTCACGACGATAAGCACAAGTTACTTCGTGCGCGCCTTGGCGCAATGAAGTACGGTTACAGTCCATTGCAGTGTCGCCACCACCTAGAACAATCACTTTCTTGCCGTCTACACTGATGTATTCGCTAGGATCTTTTTCCCAACCTTGGCAACGATTGACGTTGGCAATGAGGAAATCTAAAGCATCATAAACACCATTTAGGTCTTCGCCAGGGAAACCACCTTTCATGTAGGTGTAAGTTCCCATTCCCATAAACACAGCATCATATTCAGCAAGTAATTGCTCAATGGTAACATCAACACCAATTTCGGTATTTAAACGGAATTCAATTCCCATGCCTGTGAAGATTTCACGGCGGCGTTTCATCACATCTTTTTCCATCTTAAATTCTGGAATACCGAATGTGAGTAGACCGCCAATTTCAGGACGTTTATCAAATACAACTGGTTTAACACCACCACGCGCTAGAATATCTGCACAGCCTAAACCTGCTGGACCAGCACCAATAATCGCAACTTTTTTGTTGGTCCACTTAACGCCAGACATATCTGGACGCCAACCTAAAGCAAAGGCCGTATCGTTGATATATTTCTCAGCATTACCGATAGTTACAGCACCAAAGCCATCATTGAGTGTACATGCACCTTCACACAAGCGGTCTTGCGGACATACACGACCACATACTTCTGGCAAAGTATTGGTTTGATGACAAAGTTCCGCTGCTTGGAAAATTTGACCTTCAGCAATCAACTTTAACCAGTTTGGAATGTAGTTATGTACTGGACATTTCCATTCACAATAAGGGTTACCACAACCTAAACAACGATGGGTCTGGTTTGCAGCCACATCCGCAGTAAAAGGTTTATAAATTTCCACAAACTCTGCCTTGCGGACAGTAATATCTTTTTTCTCTGGATCTTGGCGTGCTACATCCAGAAATTGAAAGTCATTATTAAGGCGTTCTGCCATGTCTCTCTCCGTGGGTAGGCGCAAGGATGTCTCTCATCTTTGCACCTGCCTATGTCTTTGCAGTCGTGGAATTATTGTGGGTCAGCTTGAGTTGTTTTCAAAAGCGTTTGCAAATTAGCAGCTTTTGGTTTTACAAGCCAGAACTTACGACTATAGAAGTCGAACTCATTACGGATTTTGTATGCCCAAGCACTTCCTGTTTCTTGGATGTGCTCATCTAAAATTCGTAGTAAGTATTCTTTGTGATCTTCCATAGACTCAGTTGAGATACGGTTAAGATCAATTAGTTCATGGTTGTAGTAATCAACAAAGTCATTATCAAGATCAAGTACATAAGCAAAGCCACCTGTCATACCCGCACCGAAATTATGACCGACTTTACCCAATACGGTTACCACGCCACCTGTCATGTATTCACAGCAGTGATCGCCAGCACCTTCAATAACTGCAAATGCGCCTGAGTTACGAACCGCAAAACGCTCGCCCGCAGTACCTGCAGCAAACAACTTACCGCCTGTTGCACCATATAAACAAGTGTTACCAATAATCGCGGTATTTTGTGTTTGGAATGGTGAACCTTTTGGTGGGAAAATCGATACACGACCACCCGCCATACCTTTACCGACATAGTCGTTGGCATCACCTTCTAGTTTGATATGCAAACCGCCTGCATTCCAAACACCAAGCGATTGACCAGCAGTACCCTCAAGATTCATAACAACTGGGCTGCTTTCCATACCCAAGTTACCATAGCGACGCGCGATTTCACCTGAGATACGAGCACCAATCGAACGGTCACAGTTACCTACTGTGAAGTTGAATGAACCGCCTGCACCTGATTCAATTGCTGGTAGCATTTCAGCAACCATTTTCTCAGCCAATACACCTTTATCAAATGGCGCATTACCTTGAACTTGGCAATACTGAGCTTTACCTTCAGCTGATGGATGTGAAGTCAATAAAGCACTAAGATCTAGATGAGCATGTTTTTCAGTTTCACCTGGTAAAACTTCAAGTAAATCAACGCGACCAATCAAATCTTTCAATGACGCAACACCAAGTGCTGCTAACCATTCACGTGTTTCTTCAGCAATAAACTTGAAGAAATTAATGAGCATTTGTGGCTCACCAATATAATGTTCTTGGCGTAAATGATCTTGTTGAGTTGCAACACCCGTTGCACAGTTATTTAAATGGCAAATACGGAGATATTTACAACCTAACGCGATCATTGGTGTGGAACCGAAGCCAAAACTTTCCGCACCCAAGATTGCTGCTTTAATCACATCTAAACCAGTTTTCAAACCACCATCTGTTTGAACACGCACTTTGCCACGTAAGTCATTTACACGTAATGCTTGATGCGCTTCACTCAAACCAAGTTCCCATGGAGAACCCGCGTGGTGAATTGAAGAAAGTGGAGATGCTGCCGTACCACCGTCATAACCAGAAATCGTAATAAAGTCAGCATATGCCTTCGCAACACCTGCCGCGATCGTACCCACACCCGGCTCAGATACCAATTTTACTGAAACCATCGCTTGTGGGTTGACTTGTTTCAAGTCAAAAATCAACTGCGATAAATCTTCAATCGAATAAATATCGTGATGCGGTGGTGGCGAAATGAGTGTGACACCTGGTACTGAATAACGTAAACGCGCAATTAAGCCATTCACTTTACCACCTGGTAACTGACCACCCTCACCCGGTTTCGCACCTTGTGCTACTTTAATCTGAAGAACTTCAGCAGAAGTTAAATATGCTGGCGTAACACCGAAACGACCTGATGCAATTTGCTTGATTTTCGAATTACGAATCGTGCCATAACGCGCTGGATCTTCGCCGCCCTCACCTGAGTTCGAACGCCCACCAATCGTATTCATCGCAATTGCAATTGCTTCATGCGCTTCTGGGGATAATGCACCTAAAGACATGCCCGCAGAGTCAAAGCGTGGCAGAATCTCTTCAATACTTTCAACTTGATCAATGGCAATTGAATCCGTTGTTTTTAACTTAAATAAATCACGGATTGTCGCAATTGGACGGTTATTTACAAGCTCAGCATACTCTTTAAAGTCTTGATATTGACCAGAGCGTACTGACTTATGCAAAGCATTGATCACATCAGGATTGAACGCATGGTACTCTTTGCCAAATACGAATTTAAGCAAACCACCTTGATCAATCGGCTTACGATTTTGCCAAGCAGTTATTGCCAATTTTTTCTGATCATTTTCCAAATCAGCAAATGTCGCACCTTGGATACGGCTTGGTACACCAAGGAAACATTGATCAACGACCTCAGAAGATAAACCAACCGCTTCAAACAGCTGACCGCCACGATAAGATGCAACGGTAGAGATACCCATTTTAGAAAGAACTTTTAATAGACCTTTCTCAATCCCTTTGCGGAAGTTTGCTTGAGCATGAATTGGATCACCCAATAACTCGCCTTTAGCAACCAAATCATTGATCACATCATAAGCCAAGTATGGATAAATCGCTGTTGCACCGAAACCAAGTAACACTGCAAATTGATGTGGATCACGTGCAAAGCCCGTTTCCACTAAAATATTTGCATCGGTACGTAAACCCGTTTTAATCAAATGGTGATGTACAGCACCAGTTGCCAAAACAGCATTTGCAGGTAAGAAGCCTTCACGGAAGTTTTTATCCGTGAGTACGATCAACGTTTTTCCATCACGAACCGCTTGAGCAGCTTCTTCACAGATACGAGTAATTGCAGCCTGTAAACCTTCTGTTTCAGCATAATTCAATTCAATATCAGCTACGCCATAGCCTTGGCGATCTTTTTCAACATCACGAAGCTGCTGCATTTTTGAATTCGACAATACAGGGCTTGCAATAATGATACGATCCGCATGTTCTGGGCCTTGCTCAAATACGTTTTGTTCACGTCCAATACACGTTTCGAGTGACATCACGATTGATTCACGTAATGGATCAATTGGTGGGTTTGTCACTTGCGCAAACTGTTGGCGGAAATAATCTGAGATGTGACGTACTTGACGAGACAATACAGCCATTGGCGTATCATCACCCATCGAGCCAACAGCTTCCTGACCACTTTCTGCAATAGGACGAAGAATCTGATCACGCTCTTCAAATGTCACCATAAACATTTTTTGAGCTGATTTAAGTGCATCGCCGGTTAGACCTTGATCAACAAGCTGCTCTTCAAGTTGCGGATTTGCTTTTAAACGGATCGCATGGTCACGTAACCACTCACGGTATGGACGCATGTTTTTAAGGTGGTTACTGACGTCTTTGGTATCCAGCACTTTACCAGTCAAAGTATCTACAACTAAGATTTGACCTGGACCAACACGACCTTTAGATACAACATCTTCAGGCTCATAACCCCACACACCAATTTCAGAAGCAAGTGTGATGTAATCATTTTTAGTAATTACCCAACGCGCTGGACGCAAACCATTACGGTCAAGCATACAAATCGCGTGACGACCATCTTGAATAACAAGACCTGCTGGGCCATCCCAAGCTTCCATATGTTTAGAGTTAAACTCGTAGAAAGCACGCAAGTCGGCATCTAAAGTTTCAACGTTTTGCCATGCTGGTGGAACGAGCATACGGAGTGCACGAAATAAATCCATACCACCACCCACAAGAATCTCAAGCATATTATCTAAGCTTGAAGAGTCAGAACCAGTACGGTTTACGATCGGATTTAACTCAGTTAATCCTGGTAGTAATGGGTTTGCAAATTTTGGTGTACGTGCCAATGCCCAGTTACGGTTCGCAGTAATGGTATTAATTTCACCATTATGTGCAAGATAACGGAACGGCTGAGCCAATGGCCAACGCGGTAAAGTATTTGTAGAAAAGCGTTGATGGAATACAACAATATGAGATTTTAAACGCTCATCAGCTAAGTCGGTATAGAAGTCAGCAATTGCTGCTGGCATCATCAAACCTTTATAACTAATCACAGTCGTTGCTAATGTCGTTACATAAAACAATGAATCATTGTGTAACGATTGTTCAGCACGACGACGTGCTAAGAATAACTTACGATTAAACTCAACTTCAGTTAAGCCCATCGGACAGTTCACAAGAATTTGTTCGAACACAGGTAGAGATTGCAGTGCAATTTCACCCAATGCATCATTATTAGTTGGTACAACACGCCATGCTGCAACCGTTAAACCTTCAGCTTCAATTTCTTTATTCAGAATATTTTTTGCATTATGCGCTAAAGCAGGATCAGTATTTAAAAATACGGTACCAGCAGCGAAGATTTCAGTTAAATTCGCACCAAGTTTTTGAGCTTCATCACGGAAAAATTGCTTAGGCATAGCCAATAACAATCCGCATCCATCTCCAGTTTTACCATCTGCGGCAATACCACCACGGTGCGTCATGCAACTTAGACTGTGAATCGCTGTTTCGACCAGATGATGACTTGATTCACCCTTCATATGGGCAATCAAACCGAAACCACAGTTATCCTTAAACTCATCAGGCTGATATAAACCTTGAGCGGGAGCTACAGTATTTGGCGATGGCATGTGCATAGCGTACCCTTCTTTCAACATGGCTCTTTCGAGCAACAAACAATCAATTTATTTTCTGCGATATTGCCGATCAACTCATATAAAGTTCAATGCTTCGCGAAAACATTTTTACTGGCGAATTTGCAAATATACGCCTTTCTTGTTTCAGAAACAGCGCATTTCACCATATAAAGTGTTTTTAGTTATTACACCTTAACTAGCCTTTGTAAAGCACAAAAACTTTCCATTTCACCAAAATAATGAATCATTTAGCACTAAAAAGAGCAATGAGCAGATAAATTAGCACCACAAGAAAGCAAAAAATATGCCACATAGTTATAAATTTACTAAATCATTAAAAAAGTTAAAATAACGTGTAGTTATAATTATAGAAGAATTATAATTTACGATTAAAATTGCACCAAAATATACCAAAATGCCACATAATAGCCCATAAAAGCACCATTAAGGTGCATTCTAATTAAATGGATCAGTTACTTCTTTCCGAGAAGAATCTGAATTTTCCTTTAATTTTTCAGTATTTATTGTTTGCTTAGGTGCTGATTGAGTTTGTTTAACATTAACCACATTCCCATCCGCATCACGTTGAGTCACGATAGTCTTCACAGTCGTCGATGTTTCCACAGACTTTTTAACATCAGAGCCCATCCCACTTTGTGATGAACTACCATTCATTAATAATGTTTCATCAACACGTGGCAGTGCAGCTGGCCTTAAATTAATTGCATACAACTGACTCGTTGATGATTTAAGCTCATCAGAACCCAAATCATTTACATATGTCGCATAACTTGATATGGACTGAGGTTGAGGCTGAATAGATTGAGGTAGAGTCAAATTTAGTTGCGCAAATTTCTGCTTAGCTTCTTCAGCATTTGCAAATAACCCATATGCCAAAACATATTGCTCAACTTGGTCATCACTATTCAAACGAAAATAAACGAAGTTTTTTCTGTCTGGCCGATTTAATAAAAAGTTTTTAATAATCGTTTCATCTGAACTACGGAAAATCTCCATCACCCATTGACGTTGATTTTCTTTAATGTACTTAGTCCCTCTAAATTCAGGTGCATGCTCATTAGATACAACCACGCGAGTCGTTAAATCCAGTGGCCTCACCTCATCGGACAATGCCCCTAAATGAGATGTGGCTGCGACTTTTTCCGGTTGAATCTGAACTTGGACTTCATCTTTTGCTTGATGTTCAACAGCAACAACTTCTTGCTTATCACCCGTGATTCCCCAAAAAACCAATGCAGCAATTAAACAAGCCAATGCGAGCACAAGCCAACTATATTGTTGTATGTTTTGCCAAATTGATCGGGACACAGTCATGTTTTCCTAGAATTAACTACACAGATTGATTTGCAAGAATAGATTGCTTCATAAGCTCAATATCAAAGTCTTTGGTAATTACAGCCTGGCCTAATTTTTTCAATAGCACCAAGCGCAGTTGACCATTTAATACTTTTTTATCATGTGACATATAAGCTAAAAATTCATCTAAAGGAATTTTTGGACATGATATCGGTAAATTTGCACGTTGAATGATTTTTTTTGTACGCTGCACATCATCCTCAGAAATCCACCCTAAACGATGAGATAAATCAGCAGCCATGACCATGCCTGTTGCAACCGCCTCACCGTGTAACCAAACCCCATATCCTAGATAGGATTCAATTGCATGACCGAAGGTATGACCAAGATTTAACAATGCTCGCTCGCCCTGCTCTTTTTCATCATTTGCCACAATACGCGCTTTATGTGCACATGAACGATACACTGCTTCTGCGAGCAAATTAGCATCCCGCGCAACTAAAGCATCTATGTTTTGTTCCAACCAGACCAAAAAATCGACATCACCAAGTAAAGCGTATTTAATCACTTCTGCCAAACCTGCTGATAACTCTCGATCTGGCAAGGTATCTAATTGAGCCATATCAGCCAATACAACTTGCGGTTGCTGAAAAGCACCCAACATATTCTTACCTAAAGGATGATTAATACCCGTCTTTCCACCTACACTCGAATCAACTTGCGACAATAATGTTGTAGGAACTTGTACGAAATTAACTCCACGTTGAAAACATGCCGATGCAAACCCCGCCATATCTCCAATTACACCACCACCTAGAGCTAAAACAGTACAATCGCGGTTAAATCCCGCTTCTAAAAGTGCATCAAAAATTAAGTTCAGATGCTGTATATCTTTAAATTGCTCACCATCAGGCAATATACATTGCGCAACTTGTTTATCTAATTCAGTTAAAGCTTGCACATAATGTTGTAAATATAGTGGTGCTACAGTGGTGTTTGAAACCACCATGACTTGCCGACCATGCAGATAGGACTTAAGTAACTCTTTTGGATTTAAAAGACTCCCAATAAAAATTGGGTAACGACGATCACCTAACTCAACATGTAACGTTTGCATAACATTAAAACCAAAAATGAATTACTTAACTTGTTTCGATAATATTAACTGAAGAATACGCTGTGCTAAATCCCTAGCCGCTCCTTGATTTGTCTCAATAACATGGTGTGCTATTTCCCGATATAAGGGATCTCTTGTTGCTAACAAATCTCGTAGTTTTTGCTCTGGGTTTTCAACTTGTAATAGAGGGCGATTTTTATCGCGATAGGTTCGCTGTAATTGAAGCTCTACAGGAGTATAAAGATAAACCACAATGCCGCGCTGTTTTAAGAATTCTCGATTTGCTAATTGTGTTACTGCACCACCACCAGTGGCTAAGACAAGGGAGGATCGATTAGTTAAATCATTTAATACATTGGTCTCACGTAAACGAAAGCCAACTTCTCCCTCTTTTTCAAAAATCCATGGAATCGTAGCACCAGTCTTACGCTCGATTTCATGATCACTATCAATAAAGTCTCGACCTAACAATTCCGCTAGATGTCGCCCGACTGTTGTTTTTCCTGCCCCCATTGGCCCTACCAAATATATATTTGGTAGGGTTTCAAACGCTTTGCTTGGCAACGCGCCACCTATATTCATTGCAATTATTGAAAATATATTAATGATTTCTTGTCAAAGTGTCATTAACAATTCTCGGTGTCACAAAAATTAGCAGTTCACGTTTATTATCCGTTTTAAGATCACGACGGAATAATCGACCAATGTAAGGAATATCGCCCAAGAAAGGCACTTTTGTTTGAGAGCTAATATTTTCCTGCTCAAAAATCCCACCTAAAACAACGGTTTCGCCATTATCCACCAATACATTGGTATCAATAGAGTTTTTGCTAATGGTTAATTGACCAGTAGGTGTCGGCGTACTAGGCGCATCCTTAGTGATATTCAACTTCATCATTACTTTACCGTCAGGTGTAATGCTAGGAGTTACATCCAAACTTAAAGTTGCGTCAATAAATTCAGTTTTGGGAACTGCATTTGCTCCGCCGCCAGAAGAAGAGGTATATGGGATTTTTGTACCTGACTCAATTTTTGCCGCTTGTTTATCTGCAGTCATGACTTTGGGTGTAGAAATCACCTCGCCATAACCATCAGCCTGTACAGCTGAGAGCTCTAAATCCAACATAAAGTCAGATAAACTGATTAGACCAAAGGCAATACGACTTGCACCTGGTGTAACAGCACCTAAGTCTACATTTAAATTATCCGGGCGCTCAATTTCATACTTCCAACCACCAGTATCACTATCTTTTGTAGGTTCACGTAGGTTCCATAATGTTGTATCACTACCACCAACCAATAGATCATTATTACTTGTCACACCTTGTGATAAGATTCCCCACTTGACCCCCATCTCTTTTGTAAAATCAGTACTCGCCCTGACAATACGCGCCTCAATCATCACTTGCTTAACAGAAACATCCAATAAATCAATCATTTTACGGATCTGATCAATTTTTTGAGAAGTATCATTAATAATTAGAGTATTAGTTCTTGGATCAATAGAAATCGTTCCTCTAGGACTAAGTAACCCTCCCGTGAAATCATCATTATTATTCCCATTTGAATTATTAACATTTGTATTCTTACCTTGCGTAATAAGTTTTTCAATGTCAGCCGCTTTAGAGTAGCTCAATTGAATATATTCAGTTTGCAAAGGCGCTAATTTAATACTTTGAGCAATCGCTTTCGCCTCATCTTCCTCAGACTTGATCAATTCAGGAATAGGCGCAATCCAAATTACATTACCATTGCGACGCTTATCTAAATTTTTAGTTTTCAGTACAATATCTAGCGCCTGATCCCAAGGAACATCCTTTAAACGCAAAGTAATATTTCCTTGCACCGTATCCGCAGCAACCATATTGATTCCAGTGAAGTCAGCCAAAAGTTGTAATACTCGGCGCACCTCAATATCTTGGAAATCCAAAGAAATTTTATTACCTGTATACGCCTGAGCTTTGGCTTTTTGCGGTGTGTTCTCTTGAGGGCGCTTAAGACTAATCGTCAGCTTATTTTCTGCTTGATATGCCATATACTCATAGCTACCCGCAGACTGGATATTAATAATTCCATTACCTTTATCATTATATGCGTCAATACTGGCAACTGGTGTTGCAAAATCATTGGTATTTAAACGACGCGCTAAATGAGTCGGGATTTTACTTCCCATTGTTCGAACAACAATCTTACTTCCTTGTTGTTGAACATCAACTGGCGTATTACTTCCCAGCAGATCAATAACAACTAAACCTTCACCATCTTTACCGCGCTGAAAACCAATATTTGACACACCTTGCTGTACCTGATTCACCGAAGATTTCATTACAGCACTAGTCTGAGGTTGTACAGAATTAATTTTCAGTACAAAAGTATTACCTTCAACACGCGTCGTAAATGCACCAGCATCTTTTAGATTTACAATTACACGAGAACGCTGATCATCAGAAGCCACATCAATCGAATTTGCTTCATTCGTAGATACTGGAATAGACGTTTTTTTCAATGTTTGTTGAGCTTTATCGAAATCTAGAATTAATCGACCTGGCTGCTCAAGTTGATATGCCTGTGGTTGAGGTGGCAAACCATTAAACATGATTCGAATTTCAGTACCTTGATCAGCCAAACTCATCGGTACAATGTTCGTCATCGCTACCTGAGCTGAAGCAGCCTGCATTACCGCTATAGTAATAGCAGCCATAGAAAATTGTCGGAATGCACGATTCATGGTCTTCGCTTCCCCAAATAAAGAATCTTTAAACTGTTTTTTCATTTTTATTCCCTTAATCTTACGGTGCTAGCCCAATTAAAACGAGAGTTCTAGGTCTTTCAACATACCCTTCTCGCCCATCAGGTACAATTTCCACCAAATCAATCTGTGTCGGGCTGATTTTAACAATTCGTCCTTGATTTACACCCAAGTAACTTCCAACTTGCACACGCTCTACCTGCCCATCTGGTGTTTGAATCAAAGCAATCGTCTCATTACTTTTCCCACGCATACTACCTTTCATATTCAGAGACTCTAGTGCATAGCTCTCTAAAGGTTGTGGTTGACGATTAAAGTTTGGATAAACACGTTTACCCGCCATGATTCTTAATTCCGCAGCCAAAGAACTTGGCATAAATGGACTTTTTAATTGGTGTGCTGAATAATTAAATAAAGGTACTGGTGTAAAAATAGGTGCTGGTTCAATCGGTAGTGGAGCTTCATTACGAATAGCAGCCATCTGTTGATTTACAGCGTCAATACGAGAATCACAACCAGACAAACCAAGCAGCGATAATACGCCGAGTAATAATGTTGTTTTATTCATTATTACTTCCCTCCTTGAGCATTAGCAGCTGGTTGAGTTGCTGGAGAAACCGTGTCCGTACCAGCTTGATCATCTGCCCCAATATAACGATATGTTTTTGCTTTAACTGAGTAATTAATCACAGGAATATCTGATTTCTTTTGTATATCAGGTTTAGCTTCTACAACAAAATCATGTAGCGTTACGATTCGAGGTAACGCAGCAATCCCCGTAACGAACGCGCCAAATGCATGATAATCACCCGTTGCCTCAATGCTTATTGGTTGCTCAATAAAGAATTCTTGCTTAACTTCACTCTCTAAACGGATATTTTTAAATTTCAGACCAGAATTCACGCCTGTTAGGTTAATATCTTCAACCAAACTTGGGATTTCTGTTTCTTTTGGAAGCTGTTCAAGCTGTTGATTAAAATTCGCTTCCATTTCTTGTAATTGTGCTTGGTATTGCTGCAAGTTTCTTAATTTCGAGTCCTTCTCTCTAAACTCGTTTAATAAGCTTTGCTCTTTAGCTTGCGCATTTGCAATCGATTCAAGCTGAGATTTAATGACGACGAAATAACCAAGCGCCACCACCGCCAAGAAAACGAAAATCCAGCATGTAATTTTAACTGACAGAGGCCAACTGCCGTAGTTGTTCATATCCAACGTGTTAAATTGTTGGAAGAACTGCTCTACTGTCATTTTCTTTTTCTTGACTACAACATCTTGATTGAGGTCATTTAGTTCTTCTTGACTCATTGTGCACCTCCAGCCGTTGCAGAAGCAGCTGTTTCCGCTGATGGGTCAACTTCCGTCACTGCCCCAATCTCCCCTAAATCAACTGTTACAACAAAGCTTCCATAGTTTTCCTCGACTCGAGGAACTAAAGAGCTAGCCGTTTTATCTTTTTTCTCTTCGGCCGCTAAGAATGAATTCATAAATGCATTGCGATACCAAGGAGATGCTTCCAAATTACGCAACAATTCAGCAACTGTATTTGGGCTTTCCGCTTTTCCTTCAATCGTGAATTTATCGCCCGTTCTTGTGAACTTGGTTAAATACATCGTAGGTGGTGTAACCCGAACCAGTTCGTCTACCAATCTTACAGTTACAGGACGTTGACCTTGCAATCCTTGAATGAGCTTCATACGCTCAATAATTGCATTACGGCGTTCTTGCAAACCTTCTAATGATTTTAACTGAGTATCTAGATTTTGATTGGTACTTACAATTAATTGATTCGCTTGCTCTTGATCATCCAATTTTTGATCAAAATAAACCCAACCTGAGAATATTGATGCCACACCTAAAGCAGCAACGCCAACACACAAAGCGACAAACTGTTTCTTTCTTTGTTCTCTTAGCTCATCACGCCAAGGGAGTAAGTTAATCTTTGCCATTAATCAAAACTCCTCAATGCTAGACCACATGCCACCATCAAAGAGGAAGCATCATTTTCTATTTTTTTAATGTCAATTTGGGGAGAAAAGCCCATTTGTAAGAATGGGTTAGCAATCGTAACGCGATAACCTAATTTTTGCTGCAAAAGCTTCGCTAAGCCAGGAATATTGGCATTACCACCAGCCAATAAAATATGATCAATTTCATTGAATTGTGATGATGAGAAGAAAAATTGCAGTGAGCGTGCAGCTTGCTGCACAACCGCATCAAGGAAAGGTTCCAAAACCTCAGTGTCATAATCATCTGGGAGCGATCTTTCTTTTTTTGCCCGACCCGCTTCTTCAAATGACAAACCGTAGCGGTTTTGCACATCCTGGGTAAGCTGGCGACCACCAAATACTTGCTCACGCGTATAAATGATTTTACCTTTTTGCATCACAGATAAAGTTGTCATGGTATGACCAATATCTAGAATGCCGACAGTATTCGCACCCATTGGAAGCGTATCAGAAAACACACTAAAAGCTCGTTCCATTGCATAACTTTCAACTTCAGCAATTTTTGCTGTTAAGTTCGCAAGTTCAAGAACTTCGACACGCGTGTCAACATTTTCTGTTCGGGTAGCAACTAATAGGACGTTAACGCGATTGGGATTTGGCAATTTATCAGGCAGAACCTCAAAATCAAGGCTCACCTCATCTAATGGAAACGGAATGTACTGTTCAGCATCCATACGAATTTGCACTTCACGCTCTTCATCTGACATATCAGCATCCATCTCAATGATCTTATTAATCACCATTGATGTTGGAATTGCGATTGCCACATTGGTAGTGTGAGGGTTCGCTAAATTGACAACACGCTCAAGGGCATCACCAACTGCTTCAGGATTAAGAATGCTTTTTTCGACGACACTGTTTTCTGGCAGCGGCATCAACGCATAACTTTCAACCCAATATCTACCGTTCTTTACAGAGAGCTCCAATAACTTAACAGTTGTCGAACTAATATCGACCCCTACTAACCCCTTATTTGGTTTACGATATAACCTGAGCACAGTACTTTCCTATTTATTTTTTTATCCCCAAAAATACAACATACTAATTTGTTTTGGTCTTTAATTTATACGGATACAATAACTCATCTAACAATCCGCATGTCTAAAGGATATACTGACCACAATTAGTTTGCCATTCGCTCTTATTAAAACTTACTTATTATGAAAAAGCTATCCAGTTCTGGCATTGTTCGCCCATTTTTTTTGATGCTTATTATTATCTTAGTCTCACTTCCTATGGGATTTTATGGCATGTATCTCTATCTTGCACCATCTTTGCCAGATATGAGTTCTCTAAAAAAAGCGCCATTACTGAAACCATTGCAGGTATATACAGCTGATAATAAGTTAATCGCGGAATATGGTGGCAAACTATCAATACCAGTAAAGTATGAGCAAATTCCCCCAACATTTATCCATGCATTTCTAGCAGCGGAAGACTCTTCTTTTTTTGAGCATAATGGCATTAGCTTCAAAGGCCTTGGTCGCGCAGTCACTGAATCAATTACTGGATCCGATGTCCAAACTGGTGGCTCAACGATCACCATGCAAGTTGCGAAGAACTATTATTTAAGCCCAGACCGTACATTAAGACGCAAACTAACAGAAGTTTTCCTTGCACGAAAAATTGAACAAAACCTAACAAAACAAGAAATTCTCACCGCTTACGTCAATAAAATTTTCTTAGGAAAAAATGCTTACGGTATCGCAGCAGCTGCTCGAATCTACTACAACAAAAATATAAATGAACTAACAACAGCACAAATGGCAATGATCGCTGGATTGCCTAAAGCACCATCAAAGTATAATCCTGTTGTAAATCCTGAACGAGCACTTGAACGTCGTAATTGGATTTTAGGTCGTATGTTGCAGCTTGGTTATATCAATCAAACCCAATATCAAAAAGCTGTTGCTGAACCAATTAGTTTAAACATGGTGGATCGTTCAGTCAGTAACGTATTTCCCTATGTAGGTGAAATGGTTCGTGCTGAGCTTGTTGAACATTTTGGCGCTCAAGCAATCGACTCTGGCTATAAGGTTTATACTACGATTGATAGCAAACGTCAGCGCTATGCAGAACAATCAATTCAAGATGGCCTTGAAGCTTATGATCGTCGTCATGGCTGGCGTGGCCCTGAAGCTCATGATAAACCACTTAATCAGTTCATGGCATATGCCAACACCTACCCCGCACAAGTTGTAAAAGTAAAGAGCAACTCCTTTGATGCTTTGATGCAAGATGGTTCAACAGTCACCGTGAATTGGTCAGGTATGTCATGGGTGCGTCCTTATCGTAATGCCAATAGCGTTGGCGGTGCGCCATCCAATGCTTCTCAAATTGTTAAAGTTAAAGATATTATTCGCTTACGACCAAATGAAAATAAAACCGTGTGGTCTTTAGTTCAAGTTCCAAAAGTTCAAGGACAATTGATTGCATTAAATCCAAATGATGGTTCAATTGAAGCAATCGTAGGTGGATATAATTTCTATCAAACAAAATTTAATCGTGCTTTACAAGGCTGGAGACAGCCTGGTTCAACCATTAAACCATTTGTCTATGCATTAGCATTAGAGCGCGGCATGACACCATTTAGCATGGTGAATGACAGTCCCATTACGATTGGCAAATGGTCTCCTCGAAACTCTGATGGTCGCTATCTCGGTATGATTCCGCTACGTCGTGCATTGTATTTATCTCGAAATACAGTCTCTGTGCGCTTATTACAGAATGTAGGAATCGAAAGAGCTCGCCAATTATTTATGGATTTTGGCTTACAGGATGATCAAATTCCACGCAACTACACGATTGCGCTCGGTACACCTCAAGTTCTTCCAGTGCAAATGGCAACAGGTTATGCAACCTTTGCAAATGGCGGCTATCGTATACAGCCTCATTTCATCAAAAGAATTGAGGACAATAATGGCAATATCATTTATGAAGCTAAGCCTGAATATGCATGTATTCCATGCATCAGCGACTCAAATGCTTATAACCAAGCACAAGACACCAACCAAGATGATGAAACACAAGAGATCACCAATGAAAGCTTAGAGAACGCTCTAGCATCATCAGAAACTCAAGCGACAGATGCAAATCCTGATCAATTACTCAAGACCAATAGCAATTACAAACAAGCTCAAAGAATTTTAAAATCCAGTTCAGCTTATGATATGGCAAATATCCTACATGACGTAATTCAGCGTGGTACAGGTCGTGCTGCACTCAAAATTGGACGAGATGATTTAGGTGGTAAAACAGGAACAACCAATGATGCGAAAGATGCTTGGTTCGCAGGCTTTAATGGCAAGCTCGTCGCGATTGCTTGGGTTGGATTTGATCAACCTCGAACATTAGGTCGTCGTGAATATGGTGGCGTTGCTGCACTACCTATTTGGTCGAACTTTATGGCGAAGTCACTTGCAGGCACGCCGTCTACATGGGTCCGTTTTGATAAAGATGCAAGCGCACCAATCTCTCGTGATGAATTACAAGTTCAACAAAGCGAGGATCAAAAAGTTTATCGAGCATCTCCACCTTTAGCACGTCCTCTCTATCGCCCTGCGCCAGTCGTCCCAACACGTTCGATAGATAATGATTTCTCAGACTTACCCGGCACAGCGCCTACAGCTGATGAACAAATTATTGTTCCCTCAAAAAAACAACCACCTGCTCTAGGTACGGAACCTCAAAGCCCAACACCAAAGAAAGAAAGAGATAATATAGAAAACCTCATCAAACAAATCCAATAAGCTAAAAAGCCATCAAATTGATGGCTTTTTTCTTTTTTGAAATAGATAAATCTGAAAAGCGGCAATTACCGTGAATACTGAATTCTGCTCTAACAACATCCGTCGTTCGGGATTGGTTTTATAAGCATAAGGCGTCATTGCGATTAAGTTCTTTAAGGCCATTTGATCCAAACTTAACGGCGCTTCAATCACTTGCTCTTGTATTAACTCAAACTCAGCTTCAAGTTGCTCAACAAACTTATGAGGCTCATGTAAATTTACCTGTTCAAATAAAGCAGCTCTTAAATCATATAAATGCTTAGGTGCAGGCGTTACAACAATTAAATGTCCACCATGATTTAAAACTCGAGCAATTTCTGCTTGAGGAATTGGACTAAATAAACTCGTACAAACATCAACACAATGATTTTGAACGGGCAATGTTGCACCTGTTCCAACAATCCATGTTACTTTGGAATTTAGTTTTGCTGCACGTTGTACCGCTGTTTTAGCAATATCAACACCAATACAATCGTTAGCAACCGTTTGCATCGCATCGGTATAATAACCCTCACCACAGCCAATATCTAAAATTGCTTTTGGTTTAAGCTGCTGAAGTATCTCAACAACCGCTTGCTGTAATGGCTGGTAATAACCTGCTTGTAAAAATTCACGGCGCGCTAATACAGATTCAGCAGTATCACCCGGTGTCTTACTATGTTTGTGTTGAACCACATGAAGATTTACATAACCTTGTTTGGCCACATCATAGCTATGTCCTTGTTCACATCGCCATGTATTCTCCGCCAAATTCAACGATTGGCGACAAACAGGACACATCAACAAACTCATCTATTTTCTCCAAACATAAAAAAAAGCTGGTCATCACCAGCTCTTTTCTCGAATCTTGGCTTAACGTAATTTTAACGTCATCAACCCTAACACAACGAGGAAAATGGTAATAATCCAAAAGCGGATTACGACTTGTGTTTCTTTCCAACCTTGCTTTTCATAATGATGATGTAACGGTGCCATTAAGAATACACGTTTATTTCGCATACGTAATGAACCGATTTGCAAGAATACAGAAACAGCCTCCATGACAAATACACCGCCCATAATTGCAAAGACAATTTCTTGACGAACCATCACCGCAATCGTACCAAGCATTGCGCCAAGCGCTAAAGCTCCGACATCACCCATAAAGACTTGTGCAGGATGCGCATTGTACCAAAGGAAAGCAAGACCCGCTCCGATCATTGCAGAGCAAATCACTACAAGCTCAGAGGTATATTTAACGTATGGAATATGCAAATAATTCGCAAAACGAATGTCACCAGATAAATAAGCAAAAACGCCCAAGCCTGCTGCAACCATAACGATTGGCATAATCGCCAAACCATCTAGGCCATCCGTCAGGTTAACCGCATTTGATGCACCATTAATCACAAGATAAGTGAAAACAATAAATGCTAAACCCAGCGGCACAACAGATAGAGGAATCGACAAATTCTTAAAGAAAGGAATCAGCAAATCCAGCATATTCGCCGTATGTACGGCACTATCCTGCTGTTTCGCAATCACATATAAGGCAATACCCGCTCCCAGAGATGCCACCGAAGTCCAAAAAAACTTCTTACGTGCGGGCAAGCCGGCATTATCTTTATAACGGACTTTAATCCAGTCATCGGCCCAACCCACCGCACCAAACACCACCATTACACCAAGCACGATCCAGACATATGGATTGGATAAATCAGCCCACAATAGGGTACTGATCCCGATAGAGAGCAAAATGAGGATCCCGCCCATGGTTGGGGTACCCATTTTTTTGGCATGGTTTTCTGGCGCAAAAGAGCTCACAGCCTGACCATATTTTAATGCCTGTAATTTACGAATCATGACTGGACCTAAAACCAGTCCGATCGTCAGAGCAGTCAGCAAGCTCAACAAAGAGCGCAACGTTAAATAACGAACAACCTGAAACGAACTGTTATAGTCCGCCAATTGCTCAAATAACCATAACAACATTTAAATTTTCTCCATCAAGTCAGCCATCAACGTTTCCATATGGGTATAACGAGACCCTTTAAACAGGAAACTCATGGACTGGGGTTGATGTGTTTGGACTAAATTAATTAAGAATGGTAATGCATCTGCTTGAGATGCAAAGGCATGCAGTTTTGCAGAATCTGTCGCACCTTGTTGTGCAGCTGTAGCAAACTCACCAACAACAACCAAATGATCTAATGGTTGACCCACTAAATCTCGACCTAGATCATGATGCTCTTGCCAGCTACTTTCACCGAGTTCACCAATATCCCCCATCACCATGACTTTCAAACCTTGTTGCTGCAATAATACTTGTGCAGCCGCACGCATTGATGTTGGGTTCGCATTGTAAGTATCATCAATGAAAAGATGATTTTGATGTTGGATAAAGTTCAAACGACCTTTAGCACCCTGCGCTTGCTCTAAGCCCTCTACAATCTGATCAAGCTCAACCCCGATCGCGAGTGCAAATGCTGCGGCAGCAGCTGCGTTTTGCACATTATGCATCCCTGCAAAAGGTAAGTTCACTGCACGAACACCTTGTGGCGTATGCAAATTAAATTGTGCTGATTGAGGATGTAGTACGATATCCGTAGCAAATACATCACCGCCTTCGCCAAAACTTAAGATTTGATGTCCTTGCGCATTGAGACGAATGGTTGCACTAAAATCATCATATGCAGGAACAATCGCAGTTCCATGATCCAAAATATGCGCATAGATTTCTGATTTAGCACGACAGATCCCTTCTCGACCACCAAATTCACCCAGATGCGCTGTACCAATATTTAAAATTCCAGCCACATGTGGTTGAACTAGATTTGAGGTGTAATCAATTTCACATTGATGACTAGCACCTAACTCCATCACAGCAAATTGATGGTCTTGACGTAACTCAAGTAACATCATTGGCACACCCAAATCATTATTTAGATTGCCACGCGTGATCAGTGTCGGTGCCAAACGAGATAAAATACTGCCCAACATTTCTTTGGTCGTGGTTTTACCACTACTACCTGTGAGTGCAATCACTTTCAACTGCTGATTCTGTTGACGACGATATGCGCCCAAATGTCCAAGCGCTAATCGTGTATCTTTAACGATGAGCTGTGCAATTTCTGCATCGACTGGACGCTCTACAATGGCAATTTGACAACCTTGTGCAACCACTTGATCGACAAAATTGTGTGCATCAAATCGCTCGCCTTTTAAAGCAAGAAAGACATCTCCAGCTTCGGCATGACGTGAATCTGTCAGAATACGTTTAACTTCACCTTGTGGGATTTTGGCATTATGCCATTCACCGTGGGTTGCTTGTTGTAATTGTTCAGCTGTCCATGGTTCTAATGGAACGGTACTCGTCGTTGATGTATGCATACTTGTTATTACCTTTGAATCCTATTGTGCAGGATAAGCTGAATCTACTGCATGTGGCTGTGCTGCAATTGCTGATTGCACCTCAACCACATCATCAAACCAATGACGAACCCCATCAATTTCCTGATAGTTTTCATGTCCCTTCCCAGCGATCACCACAATGTCACCAGCCTGTGCTTGAGCAACAACAAACTTAATCGCTTCACGGCGATCATGAATCTCATGCATGGTATGTTGTGCAAAATGAATACCTTGTTTCATATCCGCAAAAATTTGCTCTGGATTTTCCGTGCGCGGATTATCCGAGGTCAAAATCACAGGATTAGCATGATCTAAAGCCGCCTGAGTCATCAACGGACGTTTACCGCGATCTCGATCTCCACCACAGCCAAAGACCGCCCAAAGCTGCCCATTTACATGACGTTTTAATGTAGTTAATACTTGAATCAAGGCATCTGGAGTATGAGCATAATCGACAACAAACAATCGTTCATCATCTTGGATGACTTGCATACGTCCTGGCGCGCCTTGTAATTGCGGAACAAATTGAACCAACTGATCCAAAGCAAAACCAGCACACTCCGCTGCAATCAAACTCGCCAATAAGTTTTCGACATTAAAATGTCCTAGTAATGGACTTTGTACGGCATAACAACCTGTTGGCGAAATTAAACTAAAACTCGCCCCACTCAAACGATATTGCAAATCAGCAATATGATAATCAGCAGAAGCCTGCGTTAAAGAATAGGTGAGAATTTTCGGTTGAGATGGATTAGTTTTAGCGGCATCCAACATTATATTTGCATGCGCATCATCCAAGTTGATCACAACAGCTTTGAGTGTTTTAAATTTAAATAATCGCGCTTTCGCTTCTGCATAAGCCTCTAAAGTACCGTGATAATCCAAATGATCGCGGCTTAAATTACTATACACCGCAATTTCAAGATCACAGCCATTTAAACGCCCTTGCTCCAGTCCATGTGAACTGGCTTCTAACGCAACAAAACTCGCACCTTGTTTTGCATAATCATGTAGTGCACTTTGCAGTTGTAATGCATCAAGTGTCGTGTGGGTTGATGGTGTTAAATTCGGTAAAATACCATTACCAGTCGTTCCCATCACAGCACAACCGTGATGTTGTGACGTAATTAACTCAGCGATTAAACGAGAAATTGTTGTTTTGCCATTGGTTCCTGTGACCGCAATACCACGTAAGGGCTGCGTAGGATCAGTCAACTGCAAATACTGCTTCTGCCATCCACCTATTAGATCACGAACTTCCGAACAAACCCATTCTTTCTCGATCCCTAGAGCTGCTTCACTAATGACAATTAAAGCTCCAGCATCCAAGGCATTTTGCGCAAATTGAAGTGTTTTCTCAGGCTGACTAAAACTATTTAAGGCGATAAAAATATGCCCTGCCTCAACCTTACGACTGTCAAGGCAGAAGCCTTGAAAGGGCTGTGTATACCAAGCCGCATCTATGCTGATCGGATGTATCTGTTGAAAACTAATCGACATAATTTACCTACGGGTTGGGTTTAATAGAAGTATCTAGTGGTTTATCTAAAGGCACATTTAATAGGCGCAACGACTCTTGCATAATTCTTGCAAATACAGGCGCTGCAACAAGACCACCATAGTAGCGACCTTGTGGATTTTCAACGACGACTATCATCGCTAAACGCGGGTCACTGACAGGGGCTACCCCAGCAAAAAGTGCACGATATTCAGTATTTGAATAACCTTTTCGGTCTGCGCGTAGCTTATGCGCTGTACCTGTTTTACCACCAACACGATAACCTGGGATCACCGCTTGCTTCGCCGTACCGCCTGGCATCGTCACTTGTTCAAGCATCAACAACACTTCATCAGCGATTTTAGGTGATAAGACTTGTGTTCCTTCAGGTGCTTTGTCTAGCTTTCGTAGACTCAGTGGCATCTCAACGCCATGATTGGCCAGCATCGCATAACCTTGTGCAACTTGAAGGATCGTGGCATTCAAACCATAACCATACGCCATCGTCCCGAGCTGAGAAGGGTTGATCTTATCCGCTGGATAGAGCAAACCTGCACTCTCACCCGGAAATTTCACATCCGAACGATGACCAAAACCAACGCGTCTAAAGAAAGAAGGAATGGTATCTTTTGGCAAAGATAGTGCAATCTTTGCTGAACCAACGTTTGAAGATTTAACAATGACGCCTGTAACAGTTAAAGCACCATAGTTATGCGTATCACGAATTGTATGCCAACCCAATTTCATTGAACCCGGTGCAGTATTAACGATAGTGTTTGGTGTGTATTTTCCACTTTCTAATGCCGCTGCAATAGTAAATGGTTTCATCGTCGAACCCGGCTCAAACATATCAATTGCGCCACGGTTACGCATCGCATCTTTATTGCTGAGGCCATTTTTATCATTTGGATTGTAAGACGGCCAACTGGTCATCGCCAGAATTTCACCCGTCTTTACATCCACGGCAATTGCAGTTGCAGAACGAGCATTATTCGCCACGCCTGCAGCTGTGAGTTCACGATACATGATGTATTGTAAACGCGAGTCGATACTCAGGGTAATATTTTCTCCAGACTCAACTTCCTTGATCACTTCAGAAACTTTTAAACGGTTGCCTTTCTTGTCACGAATGATTTTTTGCTCGCCATCCACACCTGACAATTGTTTATTCAACTGCATTTCCAAACCTTCAATTCCGCGTCCTTCACTGTTGGTTAGACCAATGATTTGAGCGTTTGGTTGAGGTTGTGGGTAATAACGCTTATAACTTTTTTCTGCGTATACACCTTGGAAATTACGCTTAGTAATTAAATCAGCTTGCTGCGGCGGCACTTCTTTTTGCAGTACCAAATAGCGCGAGCGTTGACGATCATTCATTTGCTTTCGAAGTGACTGGCGATCAATACCTACTGCATCTGCCAACTCATCTAAATTTAGATTTTTATCAGGCAACTGACGTTTCAATTTACGATTGGTTGGATCTTTCTTTAACTCTTCAGTGATCTCATCAAATTGCTTTTTCGCTTCCCAATAATCTCTTGGGTCAATCACAATCTTCATGATCGGTGTACTGATTGCCAAAGGCACACCATGACGGTCACTAATCACGCCACGCATTGCCTCTAAACGCTCTGTACGAAGAATATTGGCATTCGCTTTATTCTGTAAAAAATCCTTATTCACAACTTGCACATAAAAGGCACGCGCAACCAACACCACAAAGCAAAGGAGCACAACACCCCAGAGCAAATAAAATCGCCACATATCGAGAGCAAGGGTTGGTTTTTCCGAAATGGATTGCTGTTTTTTTCGTATTGGTTTGCTTCGCTTATCTGCCATACAGCATGCCTTATTTATCTTGCTCTGAAGTCATAGGTAAAGAAATCACTACAGTTTGCGTAGCTGGTGGTGAAAACATTCGTAATTGTGTTACCGCACGCGAACCAATTTGGGCAGTCGCACCAAAAGTCTGTTGTTCAATCAGCAAACGTCCCCATTCTGCGTTTAAATCATCTCTCTCACGCATATAGGAACTTAAATCTCGATAATCATGACGATATTCAAACACCTGAAATACCACCATCATCGCACTGATAAACACCGATGCAACGAGTACAGCATAAACAATAACTTTTTTCAGTCCCTTTTTGCTGTTGGATACGACTTCGTCATCATTCTTGTTGTTCATTATTTGCCTTTTTGCTCTAAGCGCTCTGCAACACGAAGCCATGCACTACGCGAGCGAGGATTTGCCTTTACTTCTGCTTCACTCGCACGAATACGAGAAACTTTTTTCAATCGTCGAGTATCAACCTGCGCTTGAGGCATTCCCCAACCTGCATCTTCAGCCAAGCTCGATTCTTTTTGAATAAATTGTTTGATTAAACGATCTTCTAAAGAATGAAAGCTAATCACGGCCAATTGCCCTTTTGGTTTTAATAATTCTACAGCTTGCGGTAAAAATACATCAATATCATCTAGTTCTTTGTTAATCGCAATACGGATCGCTTGGAATGTACGTGTTGCAGGATGCTTATGCTTTTCCCATTTAGGGTGAGCAACTTTAACAATCTCAGCGAGCTGTGCTGTTGTTGTAATTTCACCAGCTTGTTTTATGGCTCTAGCAATACGGCGGCTATAACGCTCTTCACCATACTGATAGATAATGTTTGCTAATTTTTCTTCTTCTATTTCAAGCAACCATTCGGCCGCTGTCAAACCTTGCGAGTTATCCATGCGCATATCCAAAGGACCGTCATGCATGAAGCTAAAACCGCGCTCAGCTTGATCTAGTTGCGGAGATGACACTCCCAAGTCAGCCATGATGCCATCGACTTCAGTAATACCAATATTGCTGAGTTCAGCTTGAATATCTGCAAAACTTGCATGAATAATTTTAAAACGTGAATCTTCTTGTTCTAATTGTGCTGCAACTTCAAGTGCTTGTGGATCTTTATCAAAAGCATAAACACGCGCATTGGCATCTAATTTTGAAAGCAATAATTGAGTATGACCACCACGACCAAAAGTCGCATCAATAAAAATACCTGTGTCACGGCCTGCCAGTACGCCATCAACGGTTTCATGAAGTAAGACAGAAATATGCGACATAACAATGCAATCAACAGCTAAAAATGTAACTGCACATTATCACCTTGTTTTATGCCATCACCAAACGACTTTTTGTAGAGAATTCTTAACTTTTCATAGATAAAACCGTTTTCTTTCGATTTTTCACTCAATAAAAAAGCAAATACGCGCTGTATTTGCTTTTTTAATCATTTTCCTCAAAGGCACACACCCAACATTTATGGTTTTTCGGCATAAATTTGATCAAAGATCGCACCATTTACAAAGTGTGTTTTTTGCGCTTTTGCCCAGCCACCAAACACATCATTAATATTAAAAAGTTTGATTTTTGGAAATTGCTTAGCGTACTTTGCAGCAACTTGAGGATTACGTGGACGGAAATAATGTTTAGCCGCCAACTCTTGACCCAATGGTGAATATAAAAAGTTTAAATATCCACGAGCCAGATTACGATGACCATTTTTATCTACCGTCTTATCAACGATAGCAACAGAAGGTTCAGCCAAGATCGAAATAGATGGATAAACGATCTCAAACTTGTCTTGACCTAATCCTTTTGTGGCTAGTAGTGCTTCATTTTCCCAAGACAGCAATACATCACCGATACCGCGCTCAGCAAAGGTAGTCAACGAGCCTCGCGCACCTGAATCTAGAACTTTGACATTTTGATAAAGTTTTTTGACCAATTCACGTGCTTTTGCATCATTACCATTTGGTTGTTTAAGCGCATACCCCCAAGCAGATAAATAAATCCATCTCGGTGCACCGCCTGTTTTGGGATTGGGTGTAATAATTTCCACACCCGCTTTGGTTAAATCGTTCCAGTCTCGAATATTTTTAGGATTACCTTTCCGAACAAGGAAAACAACAGTTGAGGTATATGGGGCTGAATTATCTTTAAACTGTTTTTGCCAGTCTTTGTGAATTAAACCCGCATTTACGATTTCATCAATATCGTTTGCCAAAGCTAAAGTAACTACATCAGCTTGTAGACCATCAATAACGGATCGCGCTTGCTTTCCTGAACCGCCATGTGATTGTTTAAAATCAACCTCTTGACCTGTTCTAGATTTCCAATATTGTTCAAAAGCTTGATTGTATTCTTGGTAAAATTCACGTGTTGGATCATAAGATACATTCAAAAATGTGGTTGCCGCCTGTGCTGCACCATTTAAACCAAAGCCAAGCAATGCGATCGTGAATATTTTTCTCATTTGTACAACCCCTAACTCATAAATATCTACACCACTATATTTTAGATAAAATATTTTACAATCAACAACTTATATCAATATAATATTTATTATGCTTAATTCTAGATATGCTAACTTTTCATATAGATAGCAGTAAAATGAAAGTACAAAAATAGATAATATTCCTTAAATCTTCGGTCTCCATGTTTTCTACATATTTGCTTGCTAAATTTGACTTGCATACAAACTAGCCACACAGCTATAAATATCGAGTAGAAATTTACTGAAAGTTTATCTTTTTTGTAAAAAGTGTGACGCAGTTCTACTTTTTTATTAAGATTTATGTTTGAATCGTATCATTAAAGCAATACTATATTTGTTTAGTTAGTCTTGTAGACTCGAAATCATGAAGGGGATGTTAGCAATGCGAGCATTAAAATTGAAAAAAACTCTATGCTTAAGCGTATTTTTAGTCTGCTCTGTACAGATGGGTCATGCTGCTGCAATCAAAGAAAGTAATAACATAAAATCAGTAGACAAATCTTCTTCTCTTATTGTTAAAGCACTTGATCAACAGAAACGTAATACAGCGATGATTCCATCAACCAATGATGAGATCAAAATGCTCAATACGATTCGCGCAACGCCAAGCCAAAATTTCTTTGCTAGCCAACATGAGCGTTTCTCACGCTTTGTTCAAACGATTTTCCAACCGCATAATTCTTAATACTTTAAATATGTAACCCCTCGCATGTTTAAATGTGCCTAGTCATTCCGTGACTAGGCTTTTTCGTTATAATAGTTTCAATTTCTAATTTTAAATCCGATCTCTTATGAAAGTCCGTACTCGTATTGCTCCCTCTCCTACAGGTTTTCCACATGTAGGAACTGCTTATATCGCGTTATTTAACTTATGTTTTGCAAAACAGCATGGTGGAGAATTTATCTTACGTATTGAAGATACGGACCAACTTCGCTCTACCCCTGAATCTGAGAAAATGATCTTGGATTCGCTACGTTGGTTAGGCCTCAACTGGTCAGAAGGCCCTGATGTCGGTGGCCCTCATGCACCATACCGCCAATCTGAGCGTATGGGTGTTTATAAACAATATGCATTAGAACTTGTTGAAAAAGGTCACGCTTTCTATTGTTTTGCCACTGCAGAAGAGCTAGATCAAATGCGTGCTGAACAGCAAGCGCGCGGTGAAACACCAAAATATGATGGTCGCGGGTTGAAGCTTTCTACTGAAGAGGTACAACGTCGCCTTACTGCTGGTGAGCCACATGTCATCCGTATGAAAGTACCAGAAGAAGGGATTTGTAAAATCAATGACCTACTCCGTGGTGAAGTTGAAATTCCATGGGCACAAGTTGACATGCAAGTTCTGTTAAAAACAGATGGCTTGCCAACTTATCACCTTGCAAACGTTGTAGATGATCACTTGATGGAAATCACGCACGTACTCCGTGGCGAAGAATGGTTACCATCAGCACCAAAGCATCAATTGCTTTACCAATATTTTGGTTGGGAAATGCCAACGCTTTGCCATATGCCATTATTACGCAATCCAGATAAATCAAAACTCTCTAAACGTAAGAACCCAACTTCGATCAATTACTATCGTGACATCGGTGTTTTACCAGAAGCATTGCTCAACTATTTAGGTCGCATGGGCTGGTCAATGCCTGATGAGCGTGAAATCTTCACGCTACAAGACATGATTGAGAACTTTGATGTGCAACGCGTGTCATTGGGTGGTCCAATCTTTGATGTCGAGAAACTAAACTGGCTCAACGGTCAATGGATCAAAGGCCTGACTCCAGGACAATTGCTTGATCGTTTATTGGCATGGAAAAGTGATCGTCAAACATTAGAAGATATTGCTGCTGCAATTCAACCTCGTATCAACCTACTTTCTGAAGCCGTGAATTGGGCTGGTTTCTACTTTAACCACATGCCACAAATCAGCAAAGCGCAGTTTGAAAGCAAAAAGTTGACCGAAGAACAGGTTCGTCAAAGCCTACAATTTGCGATCTGGCGTTTAGAAAGTCAGTTTACGTGGAACAATGACACCGTAAGTCAAACATTGATCGATTTGGCTGCACAAATGGAAATTAAATTACGCGACTTTATGCCAGCATTCTTTATTGCGATTGCAGGCTCAACCAGTTCAACGCCTGTAATGCAAGCAATGGTGACCATTGGTCCTGATTTAACTTTCGCTCGCTTACGCAATGCACTTGAAATTGTTGGTGGTCCAAGCAAGAAAGAACTGAAAGTTTGGGAAAAATTAAATGAATCACTAAAATTGCCGAAAAATGATGCAAATAGTGAGACTTAATTCAGTTTAATCATTGACGTGTGAGCGCAATCCCCCTAATATTGCGCTCACACAAACTGGGGTCATAGCTCAGTTGGTAGAGCGCTACAATGGCATTGTAGAGGTCAGCAGTTCGATCCTGCTTGGCTCCACCAGACATTTTGTGTTGCCTCATCTGTCCCTATCGTCTAGAGGCCTAGGACATCGCCCTTTCACGGCGGTAACCGGGGTTCGAATCCCCGTAGGGACGCCATTTTCTATATAAAAATTATAAAATGATCTTTTTCAACTAATCATTCACTCATTCAGATTGCACATTTTCGAATTTTCCATAAAATAGCCGCTTCTCTATGCTTGGACAAATTGTCGTATGCAATCTTCCAACTCAAATGCGAATCCAGAAACCAAAACATTAAAACGTGCAATGAGCACACGACACCTTGTTATGCTTTCCTTAGGTGGTGCAATTGGTACGGGTTTATTTTTAGGTTCTGGCGAAGTTATCGCTCAAACCGGCCCTGTCGGTGCAATTATTGCCTATATCTTAGGTGGTCTAATTGCTTACATGGTCATGCTATGTTTAGGTGAACTTGCTGTACATATGCCTGTAGCAGGATCTTTTGGTGCATACGCGCAAAAATACATTGGTCCAGGCACTGGCTACATGATTTCTTGGGTCTATTGGTTAACATGGACCGCCACACTCGGTACTGAGTTCACTGCTGCTGCATTGCTCATGCAAGAATGGTTCCCGCATATTTCGATGTGGATTTGGACTATTATTTTTGCTGTCACCATTTTAGGCCTCAACCTAACATCGACGCGCATGTTTGCGGAGTCAGAGTTTTGGTTAGCACTGGTCAAAGTTGTAACCGTCATTGCCTTTATTATTCTCGGTTTACTCGCAATTTTTGGTTTGATTCCATTCCATGGCTCAGAGTCAGCACCGTTGTTTCACAATTTAACCGCTCACGGCTGGTTCCCTCAGGGCTTAGTTCCGATCTTTACCACCATGCTGATTGTAAACTTTGCTTTTTCAGGTACTGAATTGATCGGTGTCGCTGCTGGTGAAACCAAAGATCCTGCGGTCAATGTACCGAAAGCAATTAACGCCGCGATTTGGCGCTTATTGATTTTCTTCGTGGGTACTATTATCGTCATCAGCGCATTACTTCCTTTCCAAATCGCAGGTTTGGGCGGTGAAGGCGTGAGTAGCAGCCCTTTTGTTACAGTATTCAATTACATTGGTATTCCTTATGCCGATGACATTATCCGTTTCGTAATCATCACTGCATTGCTTTCAGCAGCCAACTCTGGGCTTTATGCCGCTTCACGTATGATGTGGTCATTGTCAGATCAGCGCCAGTTACCAAGTGTTTTCTCTAAACTTTCAAAGAGTGGAACACCGATTATTGCATTGGTTGTGACCATGTTCGGCGCGATCCCTGGCTTATTGTCAGAACATTTTGCACCTGAAACGATTTTCAAAAACTTATTAGGTGTCGCTGCTTTCACGATGGTGATTGTATGGATGAGCATTTGCTGGAGCCAATTCAATTTCCGTCGCCAATGGTATAAAGCTGGGCACTCAGCAAAAGATTTAAAATTTGCTGCACCGCTATATCCTATTGTTCCAATTCTAGGCTTCATCTTCTGTTTTATTACAGGTTTAAGTATGGCAGCTGATCCTGAAATGCAAGCAGGTTTTATTGGATGTTTATTGTTTATTGCTGCGTGTTATTTAAGTCACTATGTTTTCTATCGTGATCGCACATAATCTCGACATTCAAAAAAATGCAGCTCTGGCTGCATTTTTTATATCTGTAACAATCATGATAAAAATCTAGCTTTCACACCTAAATCTTTATTTTTGATTATTTATTCCACGATATGCGGTATTTTTAAACACTTATTCACTTTTTTTAGATTTTCTTTAGAAAAGTGTTTGACACCCTATCTAATTCAACCTAATATACGCCCACCTCTGAAACGTCCCTATCGTCTAGAGGCCTAGGACATCGCCCTTTCACGGCGGTAACCGGGGTTCGAATCCCCGTAGGGACGCCAATATTCAGATGTATGCCTCATATAAGTCCCTATCGTCTAGAGGCCTAGGACATCGCCCTTTCACGGCGGTAACCGGGGTTCGAATCCCCGTAGGGACGCCAAATTCAAAAAAGCCACTGCATTGACAGTGGCTTTTTTATTATTCGTTTCCAATTCCAACTTGAACTTCTAAGCGGCCAGATTGCACGCGTAAACCACGAATTTCAAATTGATCAACCAATTGCTGTACTAGCTCACGACTTTCTTGCAGGATATTCAAACCCGGCAGAATACTAAAATCGGTGAGGTTTAATAATTTATCTACCATCCAAGAACGGTTGTTAATAAAATCAATAAAACCCGCTTCTTCGAGGTCGATATACCACAAACGATGGCCTTCTTTTTGAATTCCCGGCACATCACGAATAAGGTGATTGATGAGAAAAGGTATCGGTAATGAATTAATCACTTCAAAGCTGACATTTCCAACTCTACGCGTCGCCCAATTGGTCAGTGTCCCACCATGACGAATTTGCAAATCTAGGTGTTCATCAACTTGCCGCAAACGTAAATATTTTTCCTGACCAATACGGCATTCAAGCACATTAAATTCTAAAGAGAGTCGATAGAGGAAACGGCGATAATGTCCATCAAGTTCAATGTGAAAGCGATCATTGCCACATTCAATTTTGATATCATCAATCTCGGAGCGATCCATGCGCTTACGAATCTGATTATTGAGCAGCATTTCAGGTAAATATAAGGTCAGAGAACCTTTCCCAAGTGATGCTCTTGCCATTGCAAGTGCAACTTGTCGTGCAGCCTCACTGGTTTCTGAGACCATATCACGAACAGAGTTTCTCACCCCTTCAACGCCACGTTTGGTATGGTGAGTCACTTGATCCAGTGCACCCAATGCTGCATCAGCAACACCTGCAATATTGCGAGAGGTATCACTTGCGAATTCAACAGCATCTTGTGCGTGCTGTAACGTTTTATAGATTAGTCGACGTGATAAAGATGGTTTATCCGTTGCGTCTTCATCTGCAGGCATAATATCGAACATTGCCTTTTTATCATCTTGTCGATTCAAGATGCTCTCCCTCTTCCCTTTCTTACTGGCTCACTTCTTATGAGCTGCGATCTGCTTTCTGAACTTATTAGATGTTTTTATGTAGATTAGCATGCAACGCATCGCCGTTTGCGTCTTTTTGTTGCAAAGCTTCAAATTATTTAAACACTAAATTGCTCTTATTTTGTTCATAAAATATTACTTTTCAAGTTTCTCTTGTTCGACCTGTTCGTGTAAAAAAATCTGTTGGTCACGTATGCTTTTATATTCTGCAAATTTCTGCTGTATCGGTTGAACACGCGTTATAAGAGAATCATCATCAAAATATCTCGCCTCTCTTAAAGCGACCCATGCAGCCTGCATTTTTTCAAAATCATTACCTTTTTCTAGCTTCGGTTTCATCCAATCAAATAAAGCTTGCACACGCTGGTAATGTTCAAACTGATAGGCAAATAATCCGCTGGAGAGTGCAATTTCTGGTAACTGCCCAATCAAAAGCTTTTTCACCTGTTGTAACTGTAAGTTCTGTTGCTCAAGATAAATTTTAACAATGTCTCGATAAAACCATACCGCAAAATCGATCATCTGCTGGACAATTTCATCCCGACATTCATATAAATGATGTCGTTCAGGATGCTGTTTATTTAAACGACCGTCGCCAAGATAAGCACTTAGACCTTGCTCCAAGATCAATTGTAATTGTCCAAAATCCAGAGCTTGCTGTTCTATCGGCTCAATTTTAGAAAGTGATTGAATGAGATGTGCTGAATCAATAGGAGGCTGCAATGAGTTTAAAATATCTGGATCTTGCTGGATTGAAATCCACAGGAATTTAAGTAATTGTTCAGAGCTGTCAATTTCACTCGAGCTTAATAGTCGCTGCAATGCAGACCGCATCGCTTGAGATTGGCTAAGGCTCTCAAACACATCATGATCATGTAATAGTTGAGGCGCACTCGCAATAAGTTCTTTGCTATAAGGAATATAGAAATCTCTCGCACCAAAAATTCCACCTAATGATTTCCCCAGTGAGTTTAACCCTCGACCAACATCGGAGAATACATTGGTTTCAATGGCTCGCGTTTGCAGCAGTTGTTGCGGTAATAATGCGGTGATTGCACGATCTAATAATTTTTTATAGCTCTTCTGATCGATAGGCTTTTCATATTTGCACAATAAATCAAGCGCATATTCCACATCACTCACATGCGCTTTGTATTCACCTTGGCGACGATTAAGCAAACATTCGATATAGCCGTAAAAAGCGACTTCATTGGGCTGCGTAGACTGTCTCTGTGCCCATTCGTGTTGTTGGATCGCTTGATTATATTGCTGAGCACCTGCATAGGCCTTTGCAAGAGCAATCGCATGTTGGGTGGTCGGATATTTTTGCAAGAAATAGTGAAGTAATTCAATTTTAGGTAGTTGATCTAAACACTGATCTAAATGACGCAAAAAAACATTAATTTGCTGTTGGGTGGGTTCTGGTGTGATGAAGTTCAACCTATACATTAAACACTGCTCATACCAAGCATGTTTCCGTGCATGAAACTCATACGCTGGAATAAACTCATCTTCAATCAGTTGAATAAGCTGAGTGTTATAAAAAATATCTTCCTCAGTTTCATGTTGGAACTTCCACTGTTTTGGCAGGTTCATTTTGAATAGTCTTAAAATAAAATTCGCACTCAAGTCAGGACTATCCATACTCACCAACATCAATTTATCTTGCGTTGATAAATGCTCTTTCCCCTTTTCAATCCGAGACAAACGCAATTTTAAAATTTTAGTGCTTAACATGCGTTTCCTTTCACATCATTCAAAAAATCCTAAAATCAAATTAGCATGACTCGTAACAGCATAGCGACTAGCTTTAGACGAGCTGTATAAATGCTTTTTTGAATCAAAATCCAGAGATGGGCTTACAGATCAAAGTTCAAAATAAGTAAATTTATGTATTTGAATAACTCATAATTTTAGCTTTTGCATAATTTTCGCTAAAATAGCCAAAACACAATAGGAAACCTTTATGCAATACCGTTGCCCTAAATGTCAAAGCGTCAAAATAATGCCTGTCAGTCAGGGTACAAATAGCCCTCGTCCAAATGTACCTAAAAGCTTGGTTCTTTTAGTGCCTGCGATTTTTATTCTATTGATCTTGGTTGTGATCAGTATCGGGATGTGGATTTTCGGTAATGGTGCAGGCCAGACACTGCAAATTTCGACTGTGGTCGTCTTTGCTGTCTGTGTGATTGCAGGTGTTCTTTTCTGGCGTGATTTACCTGATTTCAAAATCTCAATGCAAGCTTTTATGCAAGCACAAAAGCATTGGAAATGCCGTGACTGCAATCATGAATGGCAAAACTAATACGGCATTTCACTTTCGATCTGCTCACATCAACTTAATGCTGATGTGAGTGTTCTGGTTCAGCAATGTCATCATGTTGATGGCTATGCTGGCAATTCATTTCTGCATCATCTTCAATCTGCAAGGTCACCTCAGCAATGCCATGCTCATGTGATAGCATTTCTGTCGCTGCACGATGTAACTGATTACGATCAGCATTCGGTGCGAAAAGATGGACGGTTAAATGAATATTTTTCGATGTAATTGCCCAAACTTTTAATTGGTGAATGCTTTCGACACCATCCAACGAGAGTAAATCACTTCGCAATTTTTCAATATCAACTTCTTCGGGTACACCTTCCAATAAAATATTAATACTCTGTCTGAGTAATATCCACGTTCTCGGCAATACCCAGAAACCAATGGCAACCGCAATAATCGTATCGACCCAATACCAGTTGGTATAATAAATCACGATCGCACCAATGATCACGCCGACAGAACCGAGCGCATCGCTCAGAACTTCCAAATAAGCGCCTTTCATATTTAGGCTTTCTGCAGCGCTCGACATTAAAATCTTCATCGAGATTAGATTAACCACCAACCCTAACGATGCCACAATCAACATACCAACACTTTGAATCTCTGGTGGTTGAGTAAAACGCTGATACGCTTCGTAGAGAATGTAAATCGCGACAAAAAACAACATCGCCGCATTAAATAATGCTGCCAAAATTTCAAAACGCTGATAACCAAATGTACGTTTATCATCGGCTGGGCGTTTTGCAATTTTAATCGCAACTAAGGCGATCGCTAATGCAGCAGCGTCGGTAAACATATGTGCCGCATCAGAAAGTAATGCCAAACTTTGCGTGATTAAACCAGCAACCACCTCAACAATTAAAAAAGTTGAGGTCAAAACTAAAGCGATTGTCAGCTTTTTGGCGTTGCCTTCGGTGACAACTGCATGACTATGGTCATGCCCTTGATGTCCACTCATGTTGGACTCCTTATAATTGTGCAAGAAAGTGTATTTCTTTTCTTGCTTACACTGCCTCTAATTGAGAATTAAATCAAATGCTATATGTACAGCTACTCTTTGCTTTCAGCGATCCATTTTCACGCCATAAAGTCGAGGGTAGAATTCTTGCTTAGACTAGGTCAGCTCTGACCTAGTCTAAGACTCTTTTTAAAACAAAGCTGAATTGATCAATAACGCTATCAGCAGCATCCTTGCCGCCTAGCTAGCGCGTACAAATGCTAAGCTTCAATATGATGACGATCTAACTTAGTTTTAGCTTCATTCATCCAACGATATACGACAGGTAAGATCAATAAAGTCAGCAATGTAGAGGAAATGATTCCTCCAATCACCACAGTTGCCAACGGACGCTGCACTTCTGCACCCGTACCTGTTGCGATCGCCATTGGAATAAATCCCAAAGAAGCCACGAATGCAGTCATTAAAACTGGACGTAACCGTAGAATCGCTCCCTGCCATGTTGCAACATGCAGATCAAATTGCTCTCGAAGTTCTTTAATAAAGCTCAGCATCACCAAACCATTCAGCACAGCAACACCTGAAAGTGCAATAAACCCAACACCTGCAGACATTGATAATGGAATGTCACGCAACCATAACGCAACTAAACCACCAGATAACGCAAATGGCACACCACTAAAGACCAGTAGACTCTCTTTAAAGTTATGAAATACCGCCATCAATAAAATAAAGATCGTGATCAAAGCCAGTGGAATCACAATCTGCATACGTGCTGCCGCAGAAGCTAAGTTTTCAAACTGACCACCATACTCCAACCAATAACCTGCTGGTAAAGGCTGTTGCTTCAATGTGGCTTGTAACTCTTGAACAAATGATCCTAGATCACGCCCTTCAACATTGGTCGTCACAATGACACGACGTTTACCATTTTCACGACCGACTTGATTCATACCTGAAATGGTTTCAACTTTGGCAACATCTTGCAGCTGAATTAAGCCGCCATTTGGTAACTGAATTGGAAGTTGAGCTAAGTTTTGTGCGGTGCGCTGATCGTCTGGCAAACGAATTTCAAAATCAAAACGACGATCGCCTTGTAAGATTTGTCCTACATTCTGACCACCGACACTCGCTGCAACCACATCTTGAATGCCTTTAACCGATAAGCCATATTGCGCCGCTAAAGCGTGATTAATATCGACATTCAACACAGGTAAACCACTGGTTTGTTCAACTTTTACCGCAGTTGCACCTGAGATTTTTTGTACTTTCTGCGCGATTGCCTGTGCCTGCGTATTGAGCACATTCATATCATCACCAAAAATTTTGATTCCGACATCACTTCGTACACCTGAAATCAATTCATTAAAACGAAGTTCAATTGGTTGTGAAAATTCACTGTTATTACCAGGAATCTTCTCCAAAAATTCCTGCATCCGTGTCCGTAGTTCATCAATGGTTTCTTTCGGATTTGACCATTCGCCACGCGGCTTAAGTAAGATCACAGCATCAGAAATGTTCGGCGGCATCACATCGGTTGCTACCTCAGCCGTCCCTGTTCTAGCAAAGATAGCCTTCACTTCAGGGAAATTCTTGAGAATTAACTTTTCCGTATTCTCCTGCATACGCAAGGACTGCTCTAAGCCCGTACTTGGTGAACGCATTTGTTGCAAAGCAAAATCGCCTTCACTCAGTTGAGGTGCAAATTCACTACCAATTTGCGTGGTTAACACCCCTGTAAGCACTAAAATACTCGCCGCCAAAGTCACCACCACCATTCTAAATTGATAAGCCCAATCCAAAATGCGTTGATATTTTGTTTTTAATGCCTGCATCCAACGCGATTCTTTTTCCTTCACTTCACCTGTGATAAATAAAGCCACAGCAGCAGGAACAAAGGTCACAGATAAAATCATTGCGCCAAGCAATGCCATCACAACGGTTGCTGCCATTGGGTGGAACATTTTTGCCTCTACACCAGAGAGAGCAAAAATTGGCAAATAGACGACCATGATAATCGCTTGCCCGAAAATCAATGGACGACGAGCTTGTTTCGCTGCAAGAAAAACTTCTTTAAATCGTTCCTGACGTGTCAGTAACCGCCCTGCATGATGTTGTGCTTCAGCCAAGCGTCGAATACAGTTTTCTACAATAACGACTGCCCCATCCACAATAATCCCGAAATCTAGCGCCCCTAAACTCATTAAGTTGGCACTAATATTTTGTTCGGTCATTCCTGTCAGGGTAAATAACATGGAAAGTGGAATCACACAGGCAGTAATTAAAGCTGCACGAAAATTCCCAAGAAAAACAAACAGAATGACGATAACAAGAATCGCACCTTCAACAAGGTTTTTCTGAACAGTTTTAATCGCTTTATTGACTAGGTCAGTACGATCATAAACCGTTTCAATCTCAACACCTTTCGGCAAAGTCGGCTGAATCTCCTGAATTTTTGCATCGACTGCCTGAGCAACGCTACGGCTATTTTCACCGAGCATCATCATGGCAATCCCCAACACGGTTTCCTCACCATTGTAAGTTGCAGCGCCTGTCCTTAAATCATGTCCAATTGCGACTGTGGCTATATCTGAGACACGAATCGGCAAACCATTTTTAACGCTCACAGTCACATTTTGAATATCTTCAACTGTACTCAACATGCCCGGCACACGTACCGTTAACTGTTGCCCATTTTCTTCGATAAAACCTGCACCGCGATTTTCATTGTTTTCCTGTAAAGCCGTTTGGAACTCAGCAAGGGAAATTTGAAGCTGTTGTAAGCGTTTTAAATCAGGAGAAACAATATAGGTTTTATTGTAGCCACCAATACTATTGATCTCTGCCACACCTTTTACACGTTGCAATTGAGGACGCACAATCCAATCTTGGATTTCTCGTAAATCCATTGCTGTATAAGGCGTACCATCTTCTTTTTTAGCATCAGGTTTGGCTTTAACCACCCATTGATAAATTTCACCGAGACCTGTTGAAATCGGAGACATGAGTGGATCAACCGAATCAGGCAATTGTCCATCAGCCTCTTGCAAGCGCTGATTGATCATTTGTCTCGCCCAATAGATGTCTGTACCGTCTTTGAAAATAATCGTGACTTGTGACAAACCATAACGTGAAATCGAACGGGTTTGTTCCAGATTTGGAATGCCCGCCATTGCAGTTTCAATCGGATAGGTAATCCGTTGCTCAACCTCCAAAGCGGTATAGCCATTGGCCTGAGTGTTAATTTGGACTTGGGTATTGGTAATGTCTGGAACTGCATCAATAGGGAGTTTTTGATAACTCCAAACACCGACAGCAATCCAAGTCATAACAAACAGCATGACCCAGATCGCATTGCTAATCGCGAACTGAATAATGCGATCAAACAGCCCTTCTGGCTTTGGAAGTTGAGAGGAGTTAGTGCCCATGTTCAGCCTCTCCTTTCTCAAGTTCAGATTTCAGCAAGAAGCTTCCTTCTGCGACATAAGACTGCCCAGAAGTTAAACCTTGCTTGATTTCAACCCATTGTGCATCTTGGGTACGCTGCCCAATTTGTACAGGTACAGCTTCAAAATCAAAACCTTTTTGCTGATTTGCTTTGGCAACAAAAACGACATCTTTGCCTTCAACTTGTTGGATTGCAGTTGCACTTACACGAATGACGGACTGTTTAGATGTCGCTTGTAATTCAACATTGACCATTAAGTTTGGTCGAAGTTCAGCTGCATTCGACAACACTTTGGCACGTACTTGTAAACGACCTGTTTGTGCATCAGCTTCTGTTGTTAAACTTTGAACTTGTGCATTAAATGTATTCCCTGTTTGCAGAGATTTAAAACGAATTTGTTGATTCGGCTGTACCCCAATATTTGCCATCGTTGGTAGAACAAATTCCAACCAAAGTTGATCGAGTTGATCAATGGTAAATAACTGATCTGCAAGCTGAACATTTTCACCAATCACGATGTCTTTATTACTGATCACCCCATTAATTGGTGCGGTTAAGGTATAGCGCCCACTTGAACCCGAACCAGCACCAAATGCAGATAAACGAGATCTAGCAGCTTGGACTTGAATCTGTGCTTGTCGATAGGCATTGTAAGCACGTTGATAATCCTGCTTTGCTGAAATACCTTGAGACCAAAGACTCCGCTCGCGATCATAATCTTGCTTCGCCAACTCTAAATTGGTTTGCGCAATTTGTAGATTCGCCTGTTGGTCTACCAAGTCTGGTACTAGTAAATTTGCCAAAGCCTGACCACGTTTCACCTGTTGCCCCAGTTCCACATAAACAGACTCAACACGACCTGCCAAGCTCGGTGATACATGCGCTTGACGGTCTGTATTCACCACGAGCTTTGCTGGAAAAGTTTGGCTCTCATTCACTTCACCGACTGAGACTTTTGCCAGTTTGACATTTTGCTGCTGCATTTGCTCCGAAGTCAGTACAAGTTTTTCTTCTTCAGCATGATCATCTCCTTCTTCAGCACCAGCTTTTTCATTTTCCTGATGTGCATGGGCCTGTTCACCTTGCTCAGCATCACCCGTCGTTTTTGCTTTGTTATTCCAAAGCAGCAATGATGCTAATACACCCGTGACCACCACAATCATCGCAATCCAAACCCACTGAGAACGCTTTTTTAATCTGATACTCATTTCGTTATTCTCCTAGTTGGTTTGGAAATGCATTGCTTTGTTGCCATACACGTTGATTGAGTTGCATCAACGCATCTTTAGCTGTGATTTGTTCTACAGGAAGCCCCATACGTGCACTTTGTACTTCTACACTGAGTTGCCATGCTTGTTTCAATAATTGAACCTTACGCAGGCGAACATCTTGCAGTTGAACTGTGGCCTGCTGTACGTCTGTCACAGCAAACTTACCCAAGCGAAAACCTTGTAAGGTTTTTTGCTGCACTTGAGTTGCTAATGGAATTTGTTGGTTATTCAGCAGTTGAAATTGCGCTTGTAAACCTTTTAACTCAGCGAGACGAACATCAATATCCATCTGATTTTGCTGACGGTAGAAACGTTGCTGCTGTTGAATGAGCGTTTGTTTTGCCTCAGCAATTTGAATTCCATATTTCTGTTTATTAAAAATATTTAAGGGAATTTCTACACCTAAACGCAGCTGATTTTCAGTATTTTGATCAACTGAACGTGTGCGATTAACCCCGAGCGTCATTGTCGGCTGAGGACGTGATTTTGCCTTAAGTTGTTCAATACTGGCTTGTTGTCGCTGATTCTCAAGCTGTAAACTTCGTTCAAATAGATTTTCAATTTGTTCTTGGTCGACTTTCACCTGTGTTGCACGAGACCATAGTTCATTGACACTGGGTGAAATGCGGTACTGATTTGAATCACTTCCCCAAAAACTAGCCAACTGCTGTTGAGCCACTTGAAGTTGTAAATCAGCTTGTTGATAAATACGCTGATTTTCCAAATGTGCGATTCGAACTCGCTCTACATCGACCTGTGCAATACTCCCTGCTTGATAGCGCTTTTCAGTTGCTTCGAGGTTTTGCTGACTGACTTGTAACTGCTCGGCTATTAGAGATTTTTCTAGTTGCCATAACGCAACTTGTGACCATGCATATTGCACAATCAACGCTAATTCCGCGTTATAACGCTGCTGCTCTAAATCAACTTGATTTGCAGATAACTTCGCCACTTTCTGCGCAGCTTTACGCTGCCCAAACAAGTCAAGTGGCTGAGAAATCCCGATTGCCAACTCCTGATCCTGATTGCTTTGCAATCCTGTTTGTTCAATCGAAATACTTGGATTTGCCCATAACCCACTCTGTTTGAGTTGAGCACTTGCCATATTTTGCTGAGTCTGCCAGCTAGATTGATTGGCTTGGTAAGTGCGAATCTGCTCTAAAATCTGTTCAAAACTAGAACGATCTTGGATCTCTCTCACTGTGGGCTGATTAGCCGTCAATAGAGACTCAGCAGAAACGGATTGCCCAAACACTGCCGTGGTTAAAGCAATCGATAACACCGACCATTTTATCGATAAAAAATGGGAGGATTTTTTTAGCGCACGATTCTGATATAAATTGGTACGCTGATTTAAACGTAAAGACATATAAAGCCCCGCAAAGAAAATGAAATTGCGGTGGGCTATTTTTCGGCTACCCCACCTATAGCGGGGTCAATACAGGCGGTGGATTCAGTTCAAATAAATGAGGAGACTGGTAAGAGTTAGACCAGTAATATTTTTGTTCTAATTCATGTGTTGTTAAAATAGGGTCATCAAGCTGTTGCTGAGCCTCAGTCACCACCACATGGAAACATGAAGGTAAATGATCATGATGATCTTGCAAGCTTAATGGCATAGGTAAATCAGCATCTTGGTCATTAACCAAAGTAGATTGTGTATCAACATGCTGATTTTCAGGAATATGATGACCAAAATGAGTTAATACCGAAGTTTTTGCATTGATATTTTCATGGCCGCAATACGCCGCTGCCACATTCCACAAACTTTGGAATATGAACAAACTGAGTAAGACGGTGATAAAAATACTAAAACGGCGCAAAAATTTCTCTTTAGACAAAAATTGCTCAGGTGGCACTATAGCAACTAAACTTGATGTAATAAAATTACATTGTTCGACTAAGCAATAAAAAAATAATATGACTTCATAGCGCAAGGCTTATTCAGTCAGCGTACAAAACATTGGTACATCATCAGATAGAAACCAGCAACAGAAGTTACTGGTTTCCAAACCTACTAGCCATCATTAACACTTATGCTGAGCAGTCGTATGATGACTCTTTTTCTCCACTTGAGCCTTTGTTTCCTTCTGAGCATTAAGATTTTTTTCTAAGAAAATCAAACCACCATCGGCCTTTGCAACAGTCGCAGAAAGAAGTAAAACAACCAACAATACTTTTGCATTTAATTGACTAAACATAATCTTCACCTTATCTAAGAGAAGCTCTGTTCAATGAAACTTTTGGGTTAAGTACCCAAATAAAATGAACAAAGCGACATATATTTATGAATTCAGTCCTACTTTAAAAATAAAAAACTCATTTTCTAGAGCAGACGCAAAACACCAAACTGTTATTCCTTAAAACAAACTAAATACAGATGGAATAACACCAAATAATCTCAGCTCTTCAAATAGCTGAACGAAAGCCGCGATCCAGAGAAACCAGACCACTTGTACTAAGAAAATACGAAAATGTTTGGGCGAAACTTGATAATATTCAGGCTCTTTATAACTCTTGAGACTGGGAATAAAACGAGATATTTGATTGCAATAATCTAAATATTCGCTCCCATATTTTTTACTCAAAAATTTTTCTTCTTGGCGTATCACATAATGGTAATAGCACAAGAAATATAGAGAGAATATCACTGGGAAGAAGAACGTCTCCGTTAGAAACATGATGCCGAGACCACCTAAATAACTAAATAGATAAAGTGGATTTCGACAGAGTGAATACGGCCCTTGAGTGACTAATCGGCTATTCTTATAGCCAGAAATGTAAATACTGCACCAGATTCTTCCCATTATCCCCAAACCAACAAAGAACCACCCAAAGAACCATAGAATGTGTTCTACAAATGGGGCTTGGAAATGCCATTTACTAAAGCTCATCGCGACAATAACAGCCAAAGCCAAGCCAATGATTCTGGAACTCATTGTTCTTACGCGAGGCGCAAATAAAATATTCATTTTATTTAACCTCAATCGGGACGGGATCGAAATCTAGATCAGCGCTAATCTGCCGATGCCATTTTTTAAATATGGCAATAGGCACATAAACATCGCGCATTTTTAAGAAATTTTTATGCATGGAATAACCCTTTGAAATAAATTTATTTCTGGTGGGTTATTTTTCAGCTACCCCACCGATAGCAGGGTTAAAACAGGCGGTGGGTTTAATCCCGTTAAATAAGGAGACTGATAAAAATTAGACCAGTCATATTGTTGTTTTAATTCAGGCTCATACAAAATCGGTTGATTCAACTGTTGCTCTTCTGCCAAAACAACGACATGAAAACAAGAAGGCAAATGATCATGATGATCTTGTGAACTCAGTAAAGTTGTATCATCGGCGAGATCTTGTTTAAGATTCGATTGCTCTTGTGTCTCTTGTAATGAGTGATGTCCGAAATGATTCACCGTCGCTATCAGTTGCTTGGTTGTATTTTCATGACCGCAATAAGCAGCTGCCACGTTCCAAATACTTTGAAACATGAACAAACTCAATAAGACTGTCATCAATACAGCAGAACGTCGCAACAGAACACCATAACCGTAAATTGCTTAACAGCACTATAGCAGGCAAGATTAATGTAATAAAATTACACTCACTAATAAGTTTGTTTTAATAAAGTTAATCATTTGTTAAATTAAATTCTTTTTAAATAATGACTCTGGTTTAAGCGTGTTATTTAAGTCATAACTTTTTAAAAGAGTAAAAAGACTTTTCGAGAAAGCCTTTTTACTCAGCTAGATAGTTATTGCTGTTTTTGCAAATCATAAGTAAAACGAATCACAACATCATCGACAACTTTATTAAATGCCTCATTAATCGTCATCGGTTGTACATTTTCAACTGGCGCTTTTTTATTTCCAACAGTCGATAAAATCATATGTGGATAGCGCTGAGAAGTTTCTTTGCCCTGAGCATCAATATATTTAAATTTAAATTCATATTTATCAGTGACGGCATTCCCTACCGCACCAAAAGTTAAACCTGTTAATGCACCTTTGCCCGCTGCTTCACCTAAATCAGCTACGTTATTTGCAGTGACATGCAGCTTTGCTTGATTCGCAACATTCGACTGTGCTGCTGGCGAGAATACACCTGTAGCTCTTAGACTACGATCAACGATTGATTGTAGCTCTTTACCAGCTCTTGGAATCACAACACCATTTCTTTGAAATTCAGTCACCACCGTGACTGGAATTGGCTGGCTTGGTCTTTCAATATTTGAATAACCAATCGTTTTATAAGCTGGATCAACATATGATTTTACTGAGAGACACCCTGTAAGTTGCGTAGCAACAGCCACACTTACCACAATTGAGAAAAGTTTAATTTTTTTCATGATTTTCCAAAAGGTATATTTACCATTTAATATATTGAATGCTGATATTAATCTTTATAAATTAAAAATATAAGTATAAACCCACGGCCTTTAAATAATTTTCTTTCATAGCTCTAATCACTATTATTATTGATAGCTTTTAACTTTTTTTTAAATACGATACAAATAAAAAACCAGCCCTAAGGCTGGTTTTAAAGTTACAGAAAATTAACCTGTAATCTTTTTATATTTAGAGCGTTTTTGCGTTGCATCTTCGCCTAAACGAGACTGACGATAAGCTTCGTATTCTGCATAGTTACCTGTGTAGAATTCTGGCTGTTCGTTCTCAAACGACAAGATGTGCGTTGCAATACGGTCAAGGAACCAACGGTCATGCGACACCACCATCACTGTACCTGGGAATACAAGAATTGCATCCTCAAGCGCACGTAAAGTTTCGATATCCAAGTCGTTCGATGGCTCATCCAGTAAGATTACGTTTGCGCCCATCTGTAAGATTTTCGCAAGTTGTAAACGGTTACGTTCACCACCAGACAATTCACCGACGCGTTTTTGCTGATCTTGGCCTTTGAAGTTAAAACGACCGATGTAAGCACGTGACGCGATTTCGTAATCACCAATTTTTAGGATATCTAAACCGCCAGAAACTTCTTCCCAAACTGTTTTGTTATTATCCAAGGTGTCACGAATCTGACCCACGTAAGCCACTTTAACTGACTCACCTAAAGTCACAGTACCTGTATCCGGTTGCTGCTCGCCCGTCATCATACGGAATAAAGTGGTTTTACCCGCACCGTTTGGACCTACGATACCGACAATCGCTGTAGGAGGTACAGTGAAAGTTAGGTTTTCATAAAGTAAGCGACCATCAAATGATTTGCTGATACCTTCCACTTCCACAACTTTGTTACCCAAACGTGGACCTGGTGGAATGTAGATTTCAGATGTTTCATTACGTTGTTGGAATTCTTTAGAGTTAAGCTCTTCAAAACGTTCCATACGCGCTTTGTTTTTCTTTTGCTGGCCTTTGGCATTTGAACGAACCCATTCAAGTTCTTTTTTCAATGCTTTAGCAAAAGATTCTTCTTGTTTCTGTTCTTGCTCTAAACGCGCATTCTTTTGCTCTAACCAAGAAGAATAGTTACCTTGATAAGGAATACCATGTCCACGGTCAAGTTCAAGAATCCACTCAGCAACGTTATCCAAGAAATAACGGTCATGCGTAATCGCAACGATCGTGCCTGGGAAGTCTTTCAAGAAACGCTCTAACCAAGATACTGATTCAGCATCTAAATGGTTCGTAGGTTCGTCGAGAAGCAACATATCAGGCTTAGAAAGTAATAAACGGCATAATGCAACACGACGACGCTCACCACCTGAAAGTAATGATACATCAGCATCCCAAGCAGGAAGGTTCAATGCATCAGCAGCAATTTCAAGTTGGTTATTAAGATTGTGTGCATCCCATGCATGGATGATTGATTCTAATTTTTCTTGCTCTTTCGCAAGCGCATCAAAATCAGCATCTGGTTCAGCATATTCAGCAAAAACCTGATCAAGACGTTCTAAAGCATCAAGTGCTTCACGTACGCCATCTTCAACGTTACCACGAACGTCTTTGGTTGGATCTAAAGGCGGTTCTTGTTCTAGATAGCCAATTTTGATTCCTGGTTGTGCACGAGCTTCACCTGAGAAATCTTTATCTACGCCAGCCATAATACGGAGTAGGGTTGACTTACCTGCACCGTTTAAACCAAGTACACCAATTTTTGCACCTGGGAAAAATGATAAAGAGATGTCTTTCAGGATTTCGCGCTTTGGCGGAACCATTTTAGACACTCGGTTCATCGTATAAATATATTGGGCCACGCAGGACTCCTCAATTGAAAAACCAATACATCGCTAATCAGAATAAGCGAAAAATAATCGGACGTATTATACGCTGAAAAGCCCTTTAACTTGAAGTTAAGTTGAGATTTGTTTGTTTGCTTTAAAAGGATTTTCTTTTTCAAGACATTACACGATCAACCCAATCACAGTATCTCTCTGGATAAATGCAATTTTATTGAGATTGATATGAATAAAACTGCTAAAAATCACATCATTTATGCACCATTTTGGATAGCTTTTAAGCTACACTCGCTTATTATTTAACTCACGTAGATGATGTAATTATGACCTATAAAGATGAAACTTTAGCCATTCATGCGGGATATTCACCCGAGGCGACTACAAAAGCTGTTGCTGTGCCGATTTATCAAACTACTTCTTATGCCTTTGATAATACACAACATGGGGCGGATTTATTTGATCTAAAAGTACAAGGCAATATCTATACACGGATTATGAACCCAACCACTGCGGTACTCGAACAACGTATTGCAGCACTGGAGGGTGGGATTGGGGCATTGGCTTTAGCATCAGGTATGGCTGCCATCACTTATGCAATTCAAACGATTGCTGAAGCTGGTGACAATATTGCATCGGTTTCCACGCTATATGGCGGCACCTATAATTTATTTGCGCACACCTTGCCAAAGCAAGGCGTTGAAGTTCGTTTTTTTGATTACCAGAACCCTGAAGCGTTACGTTCAATTATTGATGAAAAAACCAAATTGGTGTTTGTTGAATCAATTGGTAATCCGCTCGGCAATATCATCGATCTAGAAGCGATTGCTCAGATTGCACATGAATATGGTGTACCTGTGATTGTAGATAATACGGTTGCAACACCTGCTCTGCTCAAGCCGTTTGAGTTTGGTGCAGATATCGTAATTCACTCACTCACCAAATATATCGGTGGTCATGGCAATAGTATTGGCGGCATTATCGTTGATAGCGGTAAATTTCCTTGGGGTAAATATCCAGAACGCTTTACAGCCTTAAATACACCTGATCCAAGTTATCACGGCGTGAACTATGTCGAAGTACTGGGTGAAGCTGCGTTTATCGCGCGTGCGCGTGTCGTTCCTTTACGCAATACAGGGGCTGCAATTAGCCCACTCAGTGTATTCCTCATTCTACAAGGATTGGAAACACTGAATCTGCGCATGGAACGCCATACTGAAAATGCCATCAAAGTTGCAGAATATTTGAAACAACATCCAAAAGTAAAATGGGTGAATTATGCAGGTCTAAAAGATCATCCGCAGCATAATTTGGCTCAAAAATATGTGAAAGGTAAACCTTCTGCGATCCTTTCTTTCGGTGTGCAGGATGGTCGTGAAGGCGGTACACGCTTTATTGATGCATTACAGCTATTTACACGTCTAGTAAATATTGGTGATGCAAAAAGCTTGGCATGTCATCCAGCGACAACAACGCACCGTCAATTGAACGAAGAAGAGCTCAAATCAGCAGGTGTCAGTGAAGACCTCGTGCGCTTGTCTATTGGGATTGAGCACGTTGATGACCTGATTGCTGACCTCGAACAAGCCCTTGCTCAAGTTTAATTTTAATGAAATCAATAAGCCTACTAAGTGAGGCTTATTTTTTGTTCAAATCTCAAAAATTATTATTGCTTTTTCAACTATTACAACACTTTGTTTTAGAGTTTTTACTCTAAAAAAATTATTATTTTTCAAATATTTACACTGGACAAACAAAAAATATCGGTTAATATACATACAAAATAAAGTGCAATGTTTAATCGCAATAAGAAGACATTGCAAACAACAGCTTGATTAATGTAGGTAACTTACATGAACGGAAAACTCAAAAAACTTTTTCAGCAAAAAGTCGACGGTAAAACAATCATTGTCACAGGTGCATCTAGTGGCATTGGTCTAACGGTTTCAAAGTATCTTGCTCAAGCTGGCGCACATGTCTTACTACTTGCTCGTACCAAGGAAAAATTAGACGAAGTTAAAGCTGAGATCGAAGCAGAAGGCGGTAAAGCATCTGTTTTCCCATGTGATCTAAATGACATGGATTCGATTGATGCGGTTTCTAAAGAGATTCTTGCAGCAGTAGATCATATTGATATTTTGGTCAACAATGCAGGTCGCTCTATTCGTCGTGCGGTGCATGAATCGATTGATCGTTTCCATGATTTTGAACGTACCATGCAGTTGAATTACTTCGGTGCAGTTCGTTTAGTTCTCAATGTATTACCGCACATGATGCAACGCAAAGATGGTCAAATCATTAACATCAGTTCAATTGGTGTATTGGCAAATGCAACCCGCTTCTCGGCTTATGTCGCATCGAAAGCTGCGCTTGATGCATTTAGCCGTTGCTTATCGGCAGAAGTTCATTCGCACAAAATTGCAATTACTTCGATTTATATGCCTTTAGTGCGCACACCAATGATCGCACCAACTAAGATTTATAAATATGTACCAACGCTTTCTCCAGAAGAAGCGGCTGATTTGATTGCTTATGCAATCGTAAAACGTCCGAAGAAAATCGCGACAAACCTTGGTCGTCTTGCATCGATTACTTACGCGGTTGCACCTGACATTAACAACATTTTAATGTCGATTGGTTTTAACTTGTTCCCTAGCTCAACAGCTTCAATCGGTAAACAAGAAAAACTCAATCTTGTGCAACGTGCTTATGCCCGTTTGTTCCCAGGTGAACACTGGTAATCTTCAATGACATAAAAAAACACCTACCTACG